>DATNOY010001033.1:0-9173 GCA_036703495.1 Coleofasciculaceae cyanobacterium | reverse complement strand
TGCTTTAGAGGATGATGACGATCGCACTGAGGTAGGCGGTTATCCTTTGCGGCGCAATGCAGCGCGGGCATTGGGCAAACTGGGTGATCTGCGGGCTGTTCCGGCTCTGGTGCGGTCTTTAGAATGTACTGATTTTTATGTCCGAGAAGCGGCCGCGCAATCATTGGAAAAGTTAAAGGATGCTACCTGTATTCCCAGGTTGGTCGCATTACTGAATCACCAGATTGCTGGAACGCTGCCTGCCCCGGAACCGCCTCAATTGGTGCAACCTTTCGATGCTATTTTGGAGGCGCTGGGAACGCTGGGGGCAGTGGATGCCATTCCTGACATCTTGCCTTTTTTAGATCATGCGATTCCGCGCATTCGCTATGCGGCCGCGCGAGCCATGTACCAGCTGACGGCTGATCCGCACTTGGCAAATCAGTATGGCGATCGCCTGGTGTTGGCTCTCTCGCAGGGCGATTTGCAATTGCGGCGGGCTGTGTTGGCAGATTTGGGGGCGATCGGCTATCTCCCTGCTGCTGAACCGATTGCCCAAACGTTGGCCGAAAATAGCCTCAAGCTGATTGCTCTCAAAGGGCTGCTGGAAAAACAATTACTGCTCACGACTCCGCCCGAGCTCTCGGCAGGGGCGATCAAAGTCATGACCTTGATGGACGAGTTGTTGTAGCAGAAAGAGCGACAATGTAGACAGTAGAACTTAATTGCTTCCCTCTTTCCTCATGGCTGAACCCCTTTCCTCTCTGATTCGGGCTGTGGAAGCCGCAGATTCTTCTCAACGCTTGCTAGAAGCGGTACAAAATCTGGCAGCAGTACGGCTCGAAGGAGCCATTCCGACGCTGATCGCTGCGCTGAGTTACAACAACCCAGGGGCGGCGGTGGCGGCAGTGGATGGGTTGATTCAGCTGGGCGAAGCTGCTGTGCCTCCTCTGCTGGAACAGCTTGATCTGCACAACTATACTGCTCGAGCTTGGGCGATTCGGGCGCTAGCTGGCATTGGAGATCCGCGAGGATTGGTGACTTTGTTGGGAGTGGCTACGGCTGACTTTGCCCTCAGCGTTCGGCGGGCGGCAGCTCGAGGTTTGGGAATGATGAAGTGGCATTGGTTTCCAGACAATCTTCTGGAAATTGCCCAGGCGGAAGCGCTGGAAGCATTACTTTTTGTGGCGCAGCAGGATGAAGAATGGGTTGTGCGCTACGCGGCGGTTGCAGGATTACAGTCTCTAGCGCAAGCTATTGCGACAACGTATCCAGAGTGGCGATCGCAGATTCAAGATCAATTCCAGCAGATGGCTAGCGGGGATAGCAGTGATGCAGTGCGGGCCCGGGTTTGGATGGCGCAGCAGCAGCTGCAGGTGGAAGTAGTACAGCCGCCAACCCATACGTCGGCTTCTCCATTGTCTGCTACAGATTGGCAAACCATTTTAGAAAAACTGTACGATCGCAAGGGTCAGGAGCGACTGGTATTGGCGGAAGGGGATCCGCGCCGTTATCGGCAACTGGCGGTGGCAATTTCCTCGGAGAAGCCTACCCCGCTCTCACCCTAATGGGTAGGGATATTCAAGTGATGATTTTTTGTTGCGTGGGTTTAACTCACGCAACAAAAAATCGTTACCCTTTGAGGACTACCTCATAATTGAATAAGCTAGCTGTTGATGCAACGGCAAATGAATGAACGAAAAAAATCCATACACTAGATCGGCTTGAGCGTTGCATCAGGATCCACCCTTATTGAGGGAGTGACGCAGATGATTTCATCAAACTGCAGCATTGGGATTATTGGCGCTGGAACATCGGGTGTTTATCTGGCGAGGTTGCTGGTTCAGCAAGGATTTAAGGTTGATTTGTTTGAGAAGGCAGTGCATCCGCGGACGGAGGGATGTGGGATTCTGCTGATTCAGGCGGGCATGCAAGCCCTTTATTCAGGAGATCCTGAAATTTGTCATGCGATCATGCAGTCAGGTGCACCTGTGCGGCGCTTTGAGTTCCGCAATTTGCGCGGGGGACTGATTAATGCTGAAACGGTTACCTATGCGGAAAATGAACTCCCTGGAATGCTGGTACACCGGAAGGCCATTTTGGCAGCGCTGTTAGAGAAACTACCGCCAACTTGTCTTCATGGCTCTAGCGAGCTTGTATCGGTTACTCAGACCGATCGCGAAGTGACTGCCCACTTTAAAGAGGGTCATCAGTGGCAAGGGGATCTGTTGGTTGGGGCGGATGGCATTACTTCTAAAGTTCGCCAGTTTGTTGTTCCTGGTGTAGAACTTTGCTACCTGGGTGATTTGGTCTGGCGAGGGGTTGTGCCTGATTCAACGTTTTGCTCAGAAGGCACGTTTATTGTTTATGCGCGCGGTCGAGGAATTTATGCCAATTTCTTTGATATTGGTGGCGATCGCACCCACTGGGGATTTTTTGTGGAACAGGAGCAAGCCGATAGTGAGATGGGGTTGCTTCGACCTCAAAACCCCGTGATTCCGCCAGCAGAATTGGCTAAACTGCCGGAAGATGCGCGCGCTGTCATTGCGGCTACTCCACCTGAGCAGATCATCAGTCGATATTCTTATGATATTGATCCTCTACCCCGGCTGTATCAAAATCGTGTGGTTTTAATTGGCGATGCGGCTCATGCCAAAAGCCCTACCCGGGCCCGGGGAATGAGCTCAGGGTTTGAAGATGCGCTGTCTCTGGCGCAGCAGCTTGTTGCCCATGACCAGATGCAACCGGCGCTGGCAGCTTTTGAAGCAGAACGGATGCCGATTGTTCATGAATATCAACGAACGAGTCGTGATATGAGTAAAAGTATTGGTCGTCGCCATAGGCGAGTGGCGTAGTGAACCATTTGTCCGGTCTATCGGAGAAGGGCGTGATGATTCCCAGCGTGACTCATAACGAATTGAATGTTCCGCTGGTCTTCCTCCATAATTGTGGAACCTGGGAAGGAACTGCTCGGCGTGTTAATCCTGTAGGTGAGTTAGTAGATGAACAGCGGGTTCGTGTCAAGATTGAGATAGAAGGCTCGCAATATGTACAGACCAACACTGTCTGGCTCGATACTCCTAGAGAAGTCACGGCTCAATACTTTGGAGACTTTCGGGATGGCAAACTGGTGTTTCCGCTGACGGATGAGGTGTATACGTTGGGCGGTGAGAAGGCCTCAGGCTTTTCGGGAATGGCTTGGGCGATCACAGAGGATTTGATTGTGTATTGCGGGAGTCGAACGGTGCAGGGATGTCAGACGCATTACAACGAATTGATTACCCTGGTCGATCGCGATCCGCAGCAAAACAATGCGGCAAAACGTCGCATCCGCACGACACAATTGTTTGAAGAGGGTGTCTATCAGTTAGTCACAATGATTGAGGAGACAAAGCTGCCCGCATAGGGTGGTTGCACTGTTCGCTCAGGGCTGTTTGCAGAAGCAGGGAGGCGGCAGTGTCCTTTCCAAAAATAAACCACCTGTTTGAAACACCCCCGATGGAGCTGGGTTGGTCACGGTGTAAAAGACGGCTCGCAGTTTTATCATGGAGAGCAGAGCGGTACCAAACTTGCAGATCCTGATTCCAAGGGTCAGGGGCGTAACAACCGTAGAGATATCGTTGCTTGGAGTTAGATTGCAATGGATGTAATGGAGTTTTTTCAACAAAGTACAGGAAAATGGCGATCGCAGCGAACTACCCACCACCTTGCCTTTAAGCGCACTGAAGCGGGTGAATCTGAAATTCAGGTGGAGGCGCTGGCTGCTGATCATCCTCAAGTGATTGAGATTTGCCACCTCCATCAAGTTGACCCCAAGCTGGCGATCGGCGGAGCCCTGGTTGTGTGGAATGGCGCAATGGGCTGGGATAAGGAGGATGAGAACCATGCTGGATCAACGATTTTTGCGCTGATTCCAGATGAGTATCAACCTCGGCAAGGCATTTTGTTACGAGAGCGCGGCTATGCTGAAATTGTGCCGGTTGCGGGGCATTATCAAATGGATGATGAAGATGGTTTAGTGCTGACTACGGAGTACGAAACCATGAGTTCGATCGAACGATTTTGGTTTGCCAGTCCTAGTCTACGGATGAGAACTAGTACGGTGAAACGGTTTGGCGGTTTTTCTACTGCTACCTTTTGTACGGAGTTTCGTATGGCCGATGCTGCCGATGTTGCCTCTAGCTTGGATGGGGCAGACTCTTCGGATCTACCGTCTGAAGCCGGGCAAAATGCGGCTGAATCGACAAAATATTTTTCCCTGTTTGGTTAAGCTCAGGGTTTAAATAAAATCCATGATTGGGTTTGGGGCGGCGCTCCCAAACTCCTATTTACAGCAATTCTCAATTGCGTCAGCCACAGTTATTTTTTAGAAGCCGCGCTCCGCGCGGCTTCTAAAAAATAACCCACACTTAATCAAGCGCAAAGCGCTGTAATTGCTGCGCTTTTGGACAATTCTCGCTGCTTTGTAGATTTTGATTCATTCGTTAATTCTCACTACGAGTTCCGATCCCTTTAAGCGGGGGTTAGACTACCTCTATGCAGTCCGCAGTTTGGCCCTAGAGCCGGAAATGGTGGATCTGGTTCACAACCTGAACCACCGGACGCCGATTTGCACTTGGATAGGCAACCATATTGAGGCTGTGAATACCCAGCTCAATATTCAGCTTCAGGCTTGCCATGCTTGTTTTCACCCCTGGGAACAGCGGGCGATGCAGATTTTTGCGGCTCCTCTGGCGCAGTCTTTCAAGATTGATGGTCTGTGCAATTTGCAGACGCATCCTGTCACTATCTTGATTGATGTGGGACGGGTTGTCCCCGAAAATTGGCTGCGATTGGTTGCCCACGAGTATGCCCATGCGCATGCCGGTTCTCCGGGGCACCATCTGCAGTTCGCTCGGTCGCTGGCGCATCTTTGCTTAGGATTGGAAATTGAACTCCCCCTGATCCCAGCGGGTCAGGAAGATAGGCTGCGTTTTTATCCCCGTTGCCGCTCTACCTCAGACCCATTGGCATTTTGGCAAGGAAAAGGAGGATTTGGCGATCGCTAAATTAAGTTATGTAATTTTCATCAAACTAGATCGAATAATGCTGCTCCCCTCCCTATATGATCAGGATTAACTTTGTAAGATTTCGTAAGAAAAGGGAGATTTTGTAGGCGTGGCAATTCCTCTTTTAGAATATTCCCCTATTAGCCAAAACCAACGGGTTGCAAGTTACGAAGTTCCTGGAGATGAGCAGCCCAGGATCTACTCTACGGAGAATCTGCTTTCTCCCACAGATCTGGATACTCTGATTGAAGTAGCCTATCGTCAGCTTTTCTTTCATGCCTTTGCTGCTGATCGGGAGAAGTTCTTGGAGTCCCAACTCCGCAGTGGTCAAATCACGGTGCGTGATTTTATTCGCGGTCTATTGCTCTCTGATACTTATAAGCGCAGTTTCTATGATCTCAATAGCAACTACCGCTTTGTAGAGCAGACGGTTCAACGGGTCCTGGGTCGTGATGTCTACGGTCAGCAAGAGAAAATTGCTTGGTCGATTGTCGTTGCAACGAAAGGTATCGTCGGGTTTGTCGATCAGTTGCTCAACAGCGACGAATATCTACAAGCATTTGGATATGATACAGTTCCCTATCAGCGTCGTCGGGTATTGCCGGGTCGGGCAGAGGGTGAACTTCCTTTCAATATCAAATCTCCTCGCTACGATGAATACCATCGCCGTCAGCTGGGCTTCCCGCAATTTGTTTGGCAGTCTACGGTTCGCGGCTTTACTCCCCAAGAGAAGAAGCCTGCTGCGGGTAGTCCGGCTCTGTTCTTAAATATGGCACGGAGTCTTAATCCCCAGGTGAACCCACCCCAACGGCTCTCGGCTGCCAACATTGATTTTGAAAAATCTGTTCCCTACCGCAAGCGGTAGAGCCACCCGCTGCTTTTACAGCGCTTTGCACTTCATTAAGTGTGGCTGATGCCCTTGAAAATTGCTGTAAGAGCTTGTTAAAGAGTTGGTTTTTGGGATGCAAAGCGTCTAAAAAACCAACTCTTTTCTATGGGGTTCAAATGCTCTGAACATGAGGGTAGGGAGAATGTCTAAGCGTATTCATCGTTATTCTCTGAGCCAAACCCTAATACTAAGAGAGCTTTCCGGATTTTTGTTTTAGATGGCCGAACTTTGGGAACGGCTAATCCCAGTTCTCTGGCGGTTTCAAATAGCTCTCGCATCAAGGCATCTAACAAAACATCATCGGCGTCTTCTGGCAGCTGCTCGATTCTCCCTTCGTAGGCTAATGTGTAGAGCTCCAGGTGATGTTTTCCCATGACTTTGGCTAACTTCCTCAAGGTTTCTGGGGTCGGGCAGGTTCCTTTAAAACAAGCTCCTCTCAACCGAGGTTGAGGAACGCCAGACAACTCTGCCAGGCGGTTCATGCTGATGCCTTGCTCTTCCAGATATTGCAGAATGAATTGTCCTAAAGGGGAGCAATCTTCAGCTTTTATTTGCAACCTTGCTGGCATGAATGCGGGTTAGGGAAATTTCAACATTAACATAATGCAGGTTAGGGAAATTTCAACATTCTTAACTTGTACTGCTGTAGCCGCCGGCAACGGTCAGGGTGCTGTGCGGCTTAAGTACAAATCCCATAGCTGATGGCGTGGTGCGGATAAACACTGCTCGATGGTAAGTTCCCTCAGTTCTACACCGGATTCTACTGCTCTGAGCTGAAACCCGGCTGCTTGTACAGCTTCGAGAAAGCCCTGTGGATTGGCATAGCGTTCGGCAGAAAATTCCATGGTGATGATGATGTGGGGGTTGCGCTCAATGGTTTGTTGCATTCCGCGCCAAACGCGCTCCTCAGCTCCTTCTACATCAATTTTGATGAAATCGACGTGCGGCCACTCTGCTGTGAGGTGGTCAACGGTGGTTGTTTCGGCGGCGATCGCTTCTGCACTGGCAGATAGGTTCCACATAATGGATGCGCCACCTGGACACTCGGGTAATACTGAGAGCTGTACAGTTTCGCCAACGCGATCGCTGATGGCTTGGGGAACCACAGTGGTCCAGGCGCTAAAGCCGTTGGCTAATAGTGTTTTTTGCATCAGGGCAGTGAGTCGAGGGTTGGGCTCTATTGCCAGTACCTGACCGGATGCTCCCACTGCGCTGGCCATGACAACGCTGTAGTAACCCTGGTTTGCGCCGACATCTAGGCAATACCAGCCAGGTTGCACGGTTCGCAGCATCAGCAGTGTCAGGCTAGGTTCCCAAAAGCCATTGAGACAAAAGTGGGGCAAAATCTGGGCATCTCTGGCATCGCCGTAGAGCATGAACCCCGATAAGATGCGGCACAGAACGACTTGATCGCCGAGGTAGGTGCTGTGGCAAGCCGTGCGGCAAACGGCTAAAAATTCTTCGACTGAGAGTGCCGCTAGCACTTGAGGATTGCGGATGATTCTCAATGCCTTTGATCGCCGCTCAAGTTTGTCGAATTTCTTGTCTAGCTGGCTGAGCTGCTGTAGTAGCGCTGCCAATTGAGTGGAGATGTCCTGAAGTCGGTTAGGAAATGATTTAAAGGCTCTGAGCATTTGCAAAATAGTTCTCCTGCACACCGGGCGTTTAGCGATCGCTCTAAAGCATACCTGGGGTCGAGCTGAGATGGGTGTAAAATAGTGCTCTAAACGCGAGAGGGTGTTCTGAATCCTTGGGAGCGATCGCTGTTTCTACACCAGTTCCAGAAGGCGATTGTTCAGATTAGCGTGTCTCAAACGGAGAGATCACGAGGACGGGAAGTACCTGCGGGATTGCGAGAAGGCGTTTTTGGGGTGATTGCTCTGTGTGAGGAGCGATCGCTTTTAAGGGATTCGCCCCT
The DNA here is from genome assembly GCA_036703495.1 of Coleofasciculaceae cyanobacterium. Taxonomy (GTDB): domain Bacteria; phylum Cyanobacteriota; class Cyanobacteriia; order Elainellales; family Elainellaceae; genus Drouetiella. The sequence goes on along the minus strand of DATNOY010001033.1, from coordinate 1,339 downwards.
CAATTCTGCTGCATTGGGAGGAGCGGCGACTAGGATGAAGAGGCGATCGCCGTTGATGGTAGAGAGGTTTCGGTGGTGCATTTGCTAACGGTATCGATCGTTGTCATATCCGCAGACGGTATGAGCGATCGCTCCAGTAGTTTTTTAATCAGGTTGATGGTTCAAATAATGCAAGGAAATGTTCATTTATCTCATTGCTTGAATCTGTAGCCTTCGATACGCTGATGTTATTGGTTCTTCACGTTCCCAATGCTTGTCAGTCCAATAGTGGGCAGCACAACTAACACTCTTTGGAGAAAGATCATGATTGTAGCTACACGGGAACTATCCTCTAAAAGCTTTGAATTAATCAAATCACACAAGACAATTCATCATGCTCTCTTTGATTACTTAAGGAAGAGAGAGAGAACCAAAGGCTTTACCGCAAATTTTTTTGATATCTATCGAGCAAACTATTTCATACGCACGCAAGGAATTGCATCAGCCATATCTAAAATATTGAAAGCAGCGGTGGAAGAAGCAGATTATCTATGGAGCTGAGTGCTTCTTTGAAATATAGTCTACTCTGTGGGATGATTTGCTAACTGCATTAGATGCAGTTGATAAACAGTAGAATGGCTCAAGTACAATTCCAATGGCTGTATGTTTATCTAGCTAAATGCTAAGAATTGAAGAATTGCACTGCAGCTATTAGCCAATATAAATGGAGTAGGAAAGAATGAGGAAGTTGTCGTGAGGCTAAAATATTTCTTATTCTTTCCTATTCTCTGTTAAGTTAAATATTTAGCTACAAAACAATATGTTTTTCAAATTTTAGAGGATGCGTGATAAAGTCATTGAGTTGCAAGCCGATCGTTGTAAATTTGATTCGTAATAGTAACACCACTAGAAGCAAAATTGTGTCAATTTCTTTCTATGCAAACTATTTTTGAAGATATTAACACCGATATTCCCTTGCATCAGCTTGCTGTAGATTGCCAGTTTCGCATTTTTTCATTGGAGAAGTATTCTGCAAATAAATTTGCACATAGACATGACTTTTACGAAATACTTTGGATTCAGCAAGGCGAAGGAAATCATTTAGTTGACTTCAGCAAATATTCACTAGAAAGTAACCACATATTTTTCCTCAAGCCAGGGCAAATTAATAAATTTACTTCGAGGGAGATGAAAGGGCATGTAATTGATTTCAACGAGGCATTCTTTTATCAAGAATCTCAAGACAAGCATATTCTTGCTAAGCTTCATCAAACTCCTCATATTAAATTAGTGCCTGAGAATGAAGCAGCAATTAGCTCTCTAATTGAGCTTATCTACAATGAACACACATCAAAATATT
>DATNOY010001032.1:0-2409 GCA_036703495.1 Coleofasciculaceae cyanobacterium | reverse complement strand
CTGACTTCCAACTTCTCTGGCAAGATTTGCCTGTGCTGCTGTGGAACAGATCTATTAACCTCACCCCTAAAACGGACACTAATGACTGTAGTTTATCCTCGCAAGTTAAAAAGCTCCTTCGGATCTTTGAGCGCCCGTGATGTATTGGGACAAGTGGTACGTGATCGCGACATCCACTTCATGACGCTCAACCGCTATCGCTATAGTGAGCAGCGCAGCTGCAAAGACCTGACCGATTTGATTGAACAGCTCAATGGCAAACAGCCCCAGCTGATCAAAGATCTCTCTCGCCATATTTCAGACGAAGCTCGCCATGCCATGTGGCTCACGGATCTCTTAATTGAGCTTGGTGCTGATGTCGGAACGCCGCCCGGATCTTCCTACATTGGAGAATTTGAACGGCTGCTCGATCGCGAACATATTACCCCTGAAAACCTGGATGATTTTGTCATCTCCTCGCTGGCTGCCATCAATGTCACCGAAAAGCGAGGGTGTGAATACTTTTCGGCGCACATTTATGCTTTGAAGCAGGCTCCCCAAACCGAGGAAAATGTCAAAATCCGAGAAGTGATTGAACGCATCTTGCCCGAAGAAGCGGGGCATGTGCGTTGGGGCAACCGTTGGCTGGCTGAAATGGGGCGTCGGAGTCCAGAGCATCAGCAAAAAGTAGAGCTAGCCAAGCAGAAGTATGCTGCGATCGAGCAGGCTGCTTTTTCATCGGGGATGGATATCACTTTGGGCGCAGAGCTAAGACGAGTTGGCGATCTGCTGGATATTGCCAATACTCTGCCGGTTTGGCAACGCCCGCAGTATCTGTTAGAGCGTTTGCCTCAAACGTTGCTGGCTCCCGATCTGCAACGTACTCGGGTAACTGCGGTTCAGCGGGCTTGGGAACGTGATCCGCAAGCTTTTGTGGAACGGTTTTTGCCCATGTTCTTGGGTGGCTTGACTCAGACTCATAAGAGCCAGGCTAAAGTTCCGGTAAAAAAATAATTGAAAGATGGAGCTATGAGGAAAAGGGGGTGCGATCGCACCCCCTTTTTTGTCAGCTAGAATATCCATCCAAATTGCTCAAGCCAATTCAAATTGCTTAAGCTAATTCAAATTGCTCAAGCCAGCGTTTTCTCAAGTTACGCTTCCAGAGCGACTGCTGCTTACCTCCGGCTGATTGTTGCTCATAAAAACGCGACCCTCGATCGGAAATTCTGGATAGGCTAGAACTCCTGTTTCTTCGATGTCTAAGCCTTCCATCTCTACTTCAGGCGAAACTCGCATCTTCACTACAGCATTTAGCGCCTTGAAGAACACGAACGATAAACCAAAGGACCAAACGATAAGGGTAATGCAGCCAATCAGCTGAGCCACAAGCTGCCCCCCATCGCCGTAAAATAGACCCTTGACTGATCCCGTTACCCCGTTCCAGGCACCCCCATAAAAGGCTGAGCCATCCGAAAATAAGCCCACAGCAATGACTCCCCAAAGGCCGCAAACCCCATGGACGGATATTGCCCCCACCGGATCATCGATGCCTAGGCGATCCCAGAACTCTACAGACATGCAGACTAATACCCCGGCAATCCCTCCAATAATGAAGCCTGCAGTGGCCCCTACAAAGCCAGAAGGAGCTGTGATAGCGACCAACCCTGCTAACATGCCATTGGCAATCATCGTGGGATCAGGTTTACCTACCCGATAGATCATGTAAAGTGCAGCCGTTAAAGCCCCTGCGGCTCCAGCCAGCATTGTGACAACCGCAATGATGCCGACTCGGTTTAAGCCGCCGCCAGCGACGCCCAAGGTACTGCCCGGATTAAAGCCAAACCACCCAAACGCCAGGATAAAGGTTCCTAAGAGTCCCATGGGAATGTGATGTCCTGGAATGGCGTTGATGGTTCCATCTTCATTGAACTTGCCAATCCGTGGCCCCAGCACGATCGCCCCTGCTAAGGCGCATAGTCCTCCCACCGCATGGACAACCCCTGACCCGGCAAAATCAACATATCCATGCCCTAACCCAAAGTTGGCTCCCAGGTTCGCTAGCCAACCGCCGCCCCAGGCCCAGTTGCCGAATAGCGGATACAGAATAATGGACATAAAGAAGCCGTAGATGGCAAACGACTTGAGCGTCCATCTTTCTGCCATGGAACCTGTGGGAATGGTTGCTGCAGTATCCATGAAGACCATCTGGAACAGGAAAATTGTGTAAACCCCTACATCATAGGTATCACCGCCCAGGAACCAGCCATGAGTAGCCAGTAAGCCAAAGGGCTTGCCAAACAGGTTGATGACAATCTCACCGGTGGGATCCAGTCCAGGCGTGCCGCCCAAAGCCCCGACGTTGACTGCGCCATACATCAGGGCGAATCCTGCAATCCAAAAGCCGGTCAAGCCGATCACATAAACCAGGAA
>DATNOY010001031.1:0-5851 GCA_036703495.1 Coleofasciculaceae cyanobacterium | reverse complement strand
GTTTGTCTTTCTGTTCTCGAATCTCCGGTAAAGTATTAATTGTCAATTGACCTGCTTAATTCTGACTTGGGTTCCTCGACAAGATAGCGATAGAGCGATCGCCCAACTTTTTCCAGGCGGCTGACCAAAGCGATCGTTCGCATTTCATTGAAATCAAGGATGGGTCGAATCAAAACCGGAAGATGGCGGGCATGCTCAGCCATGCTTTGAGGGAGCAGAGTTATTCCTTCTCCAGCACTAACAAAGTTTAAAATTGATTCGCCGAATGCCACCTCCGTAACAATTTTGGGCTGAAACCCGTGATGTTGACAGACTCTCATCAGACTTTGGCGAGTGTCACAGCCAGCAGGATAAGTGATCATGTCCTCTCTACGAATTTGAGTGACCGAAAGGCTAGCATATCGACCTAGAGCATGCCTGGCGGGCAACACGGCACAATACGGTTCGGCAAACAGTTCTGCTGACCAGGAAAACTGATTGAGGTTCACTTCAGGCTGAGGCTGGATCAGGGCTACGTCTAAATTTCCGGCTTGCAGCTGCTCCAGAGCTGCCTGAGAAGTATGAAATACCTGAATGGCGATCGCCATACCCTGCTGTTTCAAGGCAATCACCTTGGGTGGCAAGTAATAGCTGGCGAGGCTAGGCAACGCCCCTACCACAATGTGTTGGGGGCGTTCAATAGTTTGCAGATCTCGCTGAATCGCCTTGAGTTCTGCCAGGATAGGCTGAATGCGCTGATAAAGCTCTTGTCCTGCTGCGGTTAATTCCATGCCGCTATGCGATCGCTTAAATAATGTGACTCCTAAGGTTTGTTCCAGCTTTTTGATCTGTTTGCTGGCCGCAGGCTGGGAAATATTGAGATTGAGACTGGTTTTCAGCAAACTCTTTGACTTAACGGTTTCTACAAAGCAATGGAACCATTCTGTATTCATGGCTGCTGCTGGCTCAGGACGATAGTGCTATCCACTCAGATGAGGACGGGTGTGGGGGCTGCGCCCCATCTCATCTTGATGAAGACTGCTATAGCGGTTCTCTAATGTTGTTAGATTATAACGTTTGGTTATACCCCTAAAACAGAATCGAAATTCATCCCAGGCTGCGGATTGATAGTCTGAACATCAGTTGAGGCAATCCTTCTACGAGGCAACCATGAAATCTGGATTAGTACTAATTGACATCCAAAATGATTATTTTACCGGCGGCAAATTTGAGCTGGAGGGCGGTTTAGAAGCGAGTCTAAAAGCCAGTCAACTGCTATCGTTTTATCGCCAGCAGCAGCTGCCGGTTTTCCATCTGCAGCATCTCTCAATTCGTCAAGGGGCAACGTTTTTCTTCCCCAATACGCCTGGAGCCGAGTTTCATCCGCATGTGCGACCACTTGAAGGGGAAGTAGTCATTCACAAACATCATCCGAACTGCTTTCGGGACTCCCTGTTACAAACAGAACTCCAGCAACAGGGCGTCGAGCATTTGGTCGTCTGTGGCATGATGACCCACATGGCAATTGATGCAACTGTGCGAGCAGCCTACGATATGGGTTTTCAGGTAACTGTGATTGCCGATGCTTGTGCTACCCGATCGCTAACGTTTAGAAACGTCACTGTCTCAGCCTTCCAGGTGCATTCTGCATCACTAGCAGCCTTAGGCTATCTCTTTGCCAACATCCAAACAGCAGATGAATGGATCGCTAATTTTCTGCATCCTCAGCAAGAGGATGCGATCGCGGTTAGTTATAACTCTCCGCACGTCTTGTCCCATTAGTCCACGGCTATCGTTCACCAGGCATCCTCTGCATTTGCATCTCGACAGGATGCCTGGTGCATCAATCAACTCATTGGTTTCAACAAAATAGGCTGATAACAATGACAGATCTCACTTTAGGACGACTGACCGATCGTTCCCAGGGTATGCTTTGTGCAGTCATCGCTGTGTTGCTATGGGCAACAGTAGGGGTGATCTATAAGCTAACGTTGAACAGATTGGATAGTTTTACCGTAACGGTTAACGTGGGGCTAATTGCCACGTTCGTTCTAGGAATTAATGTATTGGCTAAAAGCAAAATTGATATCTTAGTACAGGAATTTAGACGGCAACCTTGGTTTTTCTGCATTGCTGGCATCCTGGGTACTGGAATGCAGCAAGTTTTTTATTTAAAGGGATTCCAACTCCTAGCCACCTCTCAAGTCACAATTCTTTTTTATCTTTATCCTTTATTGATGATAGTGCTATCCGCAATCCTCTTCAAGGAACGAGTATCAGGTCGTTCTATTCTTCTCATCTTAATTGGGATTTTGGGGATAACTTTGGCGATCGCAGATCAACAATCACTGCAGTCTAGCTGGACTGGAGGAACGATTGCCACCCTATTAGCAGCCGTCTCCTGGGCGTTGTTTTCTCTGCTCATCAAACACAGAACTTTTGATGCAGACTGTGGAATGCTACTTTTCAACCTGTTTGGCATCCTATTTCTCATCGGTATGATCCCTGCACTGGGATGGGCTCTCAGTTTAAAGGTAACAGAATGGCTAGGAATGATCTATCTAGCCCTGTTCCCCACAGCGATCGCATTCATCCTGTGGCAACAAGCTCTGCATCTAGCAAGTACAACCATTTGCTCCAGCATTGCATTACTGACGCCCTTAATTTCTTTGTTTTTGGCGATCGTCACCCTGCATGAATCCATTCTGCTGGTTCAGTGGATAGGATTGATAATTCTGCTGGGGGCAGTGCTGTTGAACATCAATCATCTCACCCGTCTTGCCTCTGAAAACAAAACTGCCTCAAAAGAATCTCAGTGACAATCGCCTGCTAGTTTAGCAACCCGATTTGCAGCCTGCGATCGCCTGAATTGGCATGGGTGACATGAAGATAGGGAGCGATCGCTGCACGAGCAATCCCTCCCTATCTTGCTTGTTTGGCTACGTCCCCTGAACGGGAATCCTCTGGGAGCGTAAATTTAATGAAACGGGGATTTGGGGCAAAACTCCAGACCCCGATTCTGGATAGTATTGACAGCGCTTTGAGCTTGATTCAGTGTGGGTTCTTTTTGAGAAGTCGCGCGGAGCGAGGCTTCTCAAAAAGAACTGTGGCTGACGCCATTGAAAATTGCTGTAATTAACGATCCTTAACGACGGCGGTAAGGAACCGTCTTTTCAATATCAATGTTGGCAGCAGAAGTGAAACTTGGCTTAGCGGCTCTGGGGCTAATGCTTTTTGCCATATTGAGGAACAAAGTGGGATCGCCTGTCTTGGGCTTTGTCTCGTAGGAGCGGAAGTTGCGAACAGCCTCTTGCCAAATGGGTTGGGGAAAGCCCAATTGACGGCGATGGTAAGCATCGTACCGAGGAGAGGTAATGTTGAAGGGAGTCTCACCTAGCACACGACTGGGCAGAATCCGACGGCGATGATAGGGAACGGTATTTTCCCCAAAGTTTTCGATGTATTCATCACTGTTGAGGAGTTCATCCACAAACCCCTTAACCCCCTTGGTCATCACCACTGCCGACCAGGCAATCTTTTCAGCCTCACTGTAAACCCGGCGTCCTAAAACCTTTTGGACACAGTGTTCAACAAAGCGATAGTTACTGTTTTTGTTGTAGAAGCTATCAATAAACGTATTGGATAGCAATAGACCACGGATGAAATCACGAACTGTAATCTGCCTATTGCGAAGTTGAGATTCTAGAATAATCTCACGATCCCACCTAAAGGCATGGAAGAAGATCTGACGGTAGGCAGCGTTAATCAAATTTCCCAGATCTGTGGGTGAAAACAGATCATCGGTTGAATAAATAGTAGCTTCGTCATCTCGAGCGCCCAGTGCATCTACACGCTGATTGGGACAAGACGGAGAATAAGCTAGTAAAGGAATAGCCACGTTTAAACAAGCCCCCACTTTTATAAAACTTTATAGGTGTGCTGATTATACAAGGGGGAGGGATTTTGAATCTCCACTCATTGGATAAAACGTTACAGAATCAGTTACAAAGTTAGTTACAGAGTTTAGTGAGAGCGTTGAATCTTGCAGGCTGAATTCGGCGCTGAATCTACTCTTTCAACAATGGCAGTCAACAGCTCAACAATTTGTAATGCAAATGGTTCCCACTGCATTGTACAAAAAGATTACAAGGACTGATTCCTCAGCTTTGAAACAAAAGTTTACACAATCGAACAAATCTAGGAGATTAGATCAATGTTAGACGCCTTTACCAAGGTCGTTTCCCAGGCCGATAATCAGGGTCAATTAGTGAGCAATGCTCAAATTGATGCTCTGATGGCAATGGTTAAGGAAGGTGCGAAGCGCACTGATGTTGTGAACCGCATTACCAGCAACTCTTCCACGATCGTTACCAATGCAGCTCGCGCCTTGTTTGAAGAGCAGCCTCAATTGATTGCTCCAGGCGGCAACGCTTATACCAACCGTCGGGTTTCTGCCTGCATGCGCGACATGGAAATCATCCTGCGCTACGTCACCTATGCCGTGTTCCTGGGAGACTCTAGCGCTCTGGACGATCGCTGCTTGAATGGTCTGCGTGAAACCTATTTGGCTTTGGGTGTGCCTGGCTCTTCTATGGCAACCAGCATCCTCAAGATGAAGGAAGCTGCGATTGCGATTGCCAACGATCGGAACGGTATCACACAGGGTGACTGTAGCTCGTTGATGGCTGAATTATCCGGCTACTTTGATCGGGCTGCTGCTGCCGTTAGCTAACAGCCTGTTGGTTCACACGCAAGCTTAAGGTAAAAGTTTCAAGTCCCTGTCGCTGTGACACGGATACATTCCAGCTAAAGCTCGTTTTAACTAAAGCTTTAGTCCAGTTAAATCTTTTAAAACACTTAGGGAGATATTATTCCGATGAAAACGCAATTGACTGAAGCGGTTGCTGCTGCTGATTCCCAAGGCCGTTTCTTAGGCAACACCGAACTTCAAGTTGCATTTGGCCGCCTGCGCTTGGCGACTGCTGACCTGGAAGCAGCCAAGGCTCTGGGTGCTAAAGCTGACCAGTTGGCTCAAGGCGCTGCCAATGCCGTCTACCAAAAGTTCCCCTACACCACCACCATGCAGGGCAACAACTACGCCTCTGATGCTCGCGGGAAAGCCAAGTGCTTGCGCGACATCGGCTACTATGTGCGGATGATTCAATACTGCCTGATTGCAGGGGGTACAGGGCCTGCTGATGATTACCTGTTGGCAGGTTTGGCTGAAATGCACAGCAGCTTTGAACTAGTTCCTAGCTGGTATGTTGAAGCGCTCAAGTACATCAAGGCTAACCATGGGTTAACAGGTGACCCTGCACTGGAGACCAACTCCTACATTGACTACATGATCAACGCGCTGAGCTAGTTGCGTGTTTTGCCCGGAAGGATTAGCTGTTCTATCGAAACGATGGCTTTGCTGATTCTTCCGGGCAACTTTTATCCGCAATTCCAGCAATTAAAGTTAACAATTCGTGAAAAAAGTTGTTTAGCAATTAATTTTCTAGGGGGAACAACCATGTCTGGCTTACAAGAGGCAGGGAGATTGGGGATTAAACCCTTTGAAGAAGCAGCACCCGTTGAATTACGCCCACATTGGACTCAAGATGAAGCCCAAGCTGTGATCTCAGCAGCTTACCGCCAGGTGCTAGGCAATGAGTACCTGATGGCGAGTGAGCGCTTAGTGGGGGCTGAATCACTTTTGGTGCAGGGCGCGATCTCGGTACGAGAGTTTGTCCGGGCGATCGCAGAGTCAGAACTCTATCGCACAAAGTTTTTGTATCCTAACTTTCATGTGCGCTTTATCGAGTTGAACTATAAGCACCTGCTGGGGCGAGCACCCTATGATCAGACGGAGATTGCCTATCATTTGGAT
>DATNOY010001030.1:0-2423 GCA_036703495.1 Coleofasciculaceae cyanobacterium | reverse complement strand
ATGTAGGTGGGAGCCATGACTACACCTACCACCCACCAGGTGATGACATGCAGCAACAAGATGAGAGCCAAGATGCTGGCGAGCGCGGCCATTCTTTGCACCTGAGCAAAGGGACGGCGAAACCAGACCCATAGCATCGTTTGCAAGGTAGCTAGCAAATTGGCAGGCACCAAAACGGCACAGATAGCGATGCAGTGCGTGCGAGAAAATTCAAATACAGCAGATATATCAAGCATTCAAAACTGAAATATCAAGGGTATTGGGTTTAGCATACCTGTTGAGTGTCGGTCAGGGGGATTTTCAACGGGGTTTAAACAGATTCATCCTCTCCAATCCTCATCCTTGCGGTTTTTTCAATCATTGTTAATTTTCTTGAAATTCTGCTGGTAATGGGGAACCTAACGAGGGAGATTTCGTCTCTCAAGGAGATGTTATGGAGGCAAGAGGACAGGACTGAAGGGCAAGTCACTGAAGAGTGAAATCAAAGTCGCAGCTTCGGAGTGTAATTTTAAAATTTAGGGTTTTCTGATACTGCGGAAAAGCCGGCGAAAAGGGTGAATGGTGATCAGTTACTTGATTCTTGCCAAGTTTAAGTCAATGATTACAATCACTTAGCATCTATCCAGGAAAGCTATTCTGGATGCAAGCTAAGTTAGGCAGTTCAATCCGTAATTTAGTCAACGTAATTTAGGTCTATTTAACTCCCACGATCGCTTAAAACCGATCCTTCAAAATTGCTCATTCAACCTGTGATTGTCGCCATTCATCCCTGTTGTTGATCCATCATCCTGTTGAGGTACTTCCATGACGACTCTTTCGCCGTTGGACAGTCAAAAAGCGCGAAAAAAATCTGGGCAAACTCGGGTTTCTCGCCCCCAATTTGGCACGTTGGTGATGTTAGCCGTAGTGTTACTATCAGGGGCGATCGTCGCAGCCTGGTTTGCCGGGCAGGGAACCATCAGCAAGATTTTTAACCAGCTGAATGAACTCCAACAACAGCCTCCTTTGTGGCTAGAAGTGCCGATGGTGGCAGGAGGATATCTGATCTTTCCAACCGTGGCGCTATTTTTGATTGTGCTGCTAGTCATGCGGGTTTCGCCTCAGCCGCGCGCCTGGTCTCGGTTTATTGTGGTAGGTATTTTGCTGGCGCTGACCATTCGCTATTTGCTCTGGCGATCGCTTTCTACCCTGAACGTTAGTACGCCGCTGAATGGTGTGTTTAGTATGGGGCTGTTTGGGCTGGAACTGTTAATGTTGACCAGCAGCATCATCCAGCTGTTCTTAATGCTGCGTGTGCGCGATCGGCGACGGGAGGCAGATTGGCTGGCCATGGATGTGATCGAAGGCCGGTTTACTCCTAGCGTCGATATTTTCATTCCGACCTACAACGAGCCTCCGTTCATCTTGCGGCGTACTGTGATGGGCTGTCAGGCGATCGATTATCCTCGAAAGACGGTGTATTTGCTAGATGATACTCACCGCCCTGAGGTGGAAGCGCTGGCCCAAGATCTGGGCTGCGAATACTTGACTCGTCCAGATAACCAACATGCCAAAGCTGGAAATTTGAACCATGCGATCGCCCAAACCAACGGTGATTTGCTGGTGGTGTTCGATGCTGACTTTGTGCCTACCACCAACTTCTTGACGCGCACCGTAGGGTTTTTTCAAGATGCACAACTGGCTATGGTGCAGACTCCTCAAAGCTTCTACAACTCCGATCCGATCGCTCGCAATCTGGGGTTAGAAAATGTTTTGACTCCTGAAGAAGAGGTATTTTATCGGCAAATTCAGCCGATTCGCGATGGAGCAGGCAGCGTGATTTGCTCGGGGACGTCCTTTGTTGTGCGCCGCAGCGCCCTGGAAGCGGCTGGCGGATTTGTGACCGATTCTCTTAGCGAAGATTACTTCACGGGGATTCGGCTCTCGGCTCAGGGCTACCAATTGATTTACCTGGACGAAAAGCTAAGTGCCGGACTGGCGGCAGAAAATATTGCTGCCCATGCCGTCCAACGGCTGCGCTGGGCTCGTGGCACATTACAGGCCTTCTTTATTAAGGCGAATCCGCTGACCATTGAAGGGCTGAATCCGCTCCAGCGGTTAGCGCATCTAGAAGGATTGCTGCATTGGTTCACCAGCATTTCACGGGTTGGTTTTGTGTTCATGCCGCTCGCCTACTCGTTTTTGGGGGTAATTCCGCTGCGGGCCACCCCGGCAGAATTGCTCTACTTTTTTCTGCCCTACTATCTGGTGCAGCTGGCAGTGTTTTCCTGGCTGAACTATCGCTCGCGGTCTGCCCTGCTGTCGGATATCTATTCACTGGTGCTGTGTTTTCCCCTAGCGCTGACGGTGATTCAAGCGATGCTGAATCCGTTTGCCCGGAGCTTTAAGGTAACCCCAAAGGGCACCGCTAGCGATCGCTTCTC
>DATNOY010001029.1:0-2073 GCA_036703495.1 Coleofasciculaceae cyanobacterium | reverse complement strand
TCATGTCCCAGTTCTTAATCACTTCGTGGGTTTCCAGATCAACCGCGATCGCCTGGCCTGGCCCTAACCGCCCCTTTTCGACAATGTCTGCTTCAGGAATGTTGACTACCCCCGCTTCTGAAGCCACAACAATCAGTCCATCCCGGGTGATTACATAGCGGGCCGGCCGCAGACCATTGCGATCGAGCGTGGAGCCGACCACCTTGCCATCGCTAAATACAATCAGTGCCGGGCCATCCCAGGGTTCTTGCAAGCCGCTGTAAAACTCATAAAAATCGGTAATTTCCGGATGATTTGCCAGGTCAGGCTGATTGAGATAGGCTTCTGGAACCATGATCATCATGGCTTCTAGAGGACTGCGACCTGAATGCACCAGCAGCTCCATGGCGTTGTCCAGGTTGGCAGAGTCACTCAGCCTGTCATCGACGATCGGCTTTAGATCTTTTAAGCGATCGCCCCAATAGGAATGCGATAAATCCGCTTCTCTGGCCCGCATCCAGTTGATATTACCCAACAGCGTATTAATTTCGCCGTTGTGCCCTAAGTAGCGCATGGGCTGGGCCAAATGCCACTTAGGCATGGTGTTGGTGCTAAAGCGACGATGGTAGAGGGCAAAAGGACTCGTATAGGCAGGGTTGGTCAAATCTTCGTAGAACAGCCCCAAAACTTCCGATCGCACCATGCCTTTGTAAACGATCGTCCGATGGGAGAAAGAGCAAACGTAGAATTCTTGCAGATCAGCAGCGTTGCCGGGAGCATTGCTAACTGCCCGCTTCACCCGCTTGCGATTCCAATAGAGCAACTGCTCCAGCTCTTCTCCGCGAACTTCAGGCGAATGGACTAAGACTTGCTCAATTTGCGGCTGGTTCTCGCGGGCCTGAACGCCTAACACCTCCGGCTTCACCGGCACAATCCGCCAGCCCAACACCTTCAGGTTCGATTCTGCCAGCACCTGCTCAACCACCTGACGCGCGGTAGCCGCTGCCTCTGGGGATTGCGGCAAAAACACCATGCCTACGCCCAACTGCTCCACGGGTGGTGGGGTAATACCTTGAGATTCTAGCCATGCCGTGAGCACAGCCCAGGGTACGGCTGTCATTAAACCTGCGCCGTCGCCTGAGTCGCGATCGGCACTACAGCCGCCTCGATGCTCCATACACGTTAAGGCAGGCAGCGCCTTAGCAATAATGTCATGACTGGCCCGTCCCTGCTGATCGGCAATAAAGCCTACGCCACAAGCATCCCGCTCTTCTACGAGCCAAGGTTGTCCGGCATAGCCCGCTGTTGATCCCTGATTGTTTTGCATATCCTGACTCACGCTCTCGTTACCCCCGGTATTAAACTTGCTCATTCCAATGAAAGTGTCCAAAAGTTTTAAATAGAAATCATCTCTAGCGTTTTCAACTGCTTTCTCAATTTGTGTTGCCTACTTGCTTGGAACAATAAATCTCAAAGCATCGAAAAATCCGAATCCTCTGCTACGAAGCAGAAAGGTTGAAAGCTGTATCCGTCACGCTTGTGCCAGCCCTGCAGGTGACTCCCAACTGAGCCCGGCTAGCAGCGCTGACCTTTAGCCTGTCCATACCCTAACGAGTGCCGGTGTATCAGGAAGTGGAAAATTCTCATCACCCACAGCCCAAGCATCCCCAAAGCCGTGCTTCTGACACCAGCCGATTGCAGAAGTTACTTAAGGGACAGATTAAGAATCTTATAGAAAGTGCATCGCCTTGACAATCCCTATCCCTAGTATTGGAATCTTTGAGTCTCGGAATCCTTAAAGATCGGCTGCAGCTTGTCTGTAAGCTGCAGCGATCCTGCCTGAAACCTCTTAAACTGCGGCTCAGACTCAAGCATTATCGATCGTCTATTCCTATCTTTAATTATGCGACTAAACTCTATAGCTAGGGGGGCAACTTCACGGTTTGGGCATCTGCAGCAAACGAGCCGGTCAGCTACAGCGACGGGAATCGGCGATCGCTCGAATCAAGGATGTTCTAGAGAGGAGGTAGGAGGTAACGGCGACGGCTTCCTCTGGGTTTAAGGGTTTACGATAGCCCAGCTGCCTGACCAGCT
>DATNOY010001028.1:0-11111 GCA_036703495.1 Coleofasciculaceae cyanobacterium | reverse complement strand
GACTCGTAACAGCCATAATCGATCGCCTCAGATTTCTGATGAATAAGGCTGCTAATGTAATCCTGCACCAACTCTGACTGAGCAGTGCGCACCCAATCGCTAGCGCCTTGTAAAACCTCAGACAGCAGTAAAACAGCTGCCATGAGAACAACAGGAATTAAAATGGGCTGGATGCTTGCCCAAGAAGTTCCAGATCCCACTACCGCCACCAGCCCATTCACCAAAATGCGGGTTAAATAGACAGACCCAGTCGGCAGCAACCCCTGCACAATCAGCAATACCATCCAGGCGAGCGTCCAGTGACGGGAAGCGGCCCAAACTAAGCTGAGCGTTTGGGTAAGATGAGAGAAAATAGTGTTTGCGTTTTGGAGTCGGCTCAACAAAATGGAAGCATCCTATTAACGAAGATTGGCTGTTTCCGCAGTTGTCAAATTGCGGTCTTGGGTAGACTCAACACTCACAGCCATATCTTCCTCCACGAGTTTAACGAGAAGCGGCAGATCCTCTAACGAGGGTCGCCTGGTGAAGCGAGAAAACACTACACTTTTGATTAATGCAGCACACTGGTGTAAGTGAGTAGCAGCAAAGGTTGATGATGATAATAAATCAGCCGATCGCGTGTGGCAGATCAGTTCCGGAAATACGGCTTGAGGTTCTAATCTAGTAATCTGATGGGTCTCCCCTCTATCCAATACGTAAATGCAGTGGAGTGGTAAAGGAGTTTGCTGAAACCCCTGAGTGAACCGGTAAGAAAGCTTCAGGGCATTTGGAAACAGGGGTTCTAACATCTTTGAGTCGTGCCCTAAAGCAACGGCTGCATCCTGCCAGAGCTTGAACTGAGGAAATGCCGGAATGACCATGGGAGTAGCTGCCTGAGTGTCAATCGCTAAGACATCATCCGTCAGCACAGGGTACCCTTTGGCATGAAACGCTGTCGCCAGCGTTGATTTCCCCCAACCTGAACCGCCCATAAAGGCAACCACCCTACCATTGATC
Organism: Coleofasciculaceae cyanobacterium; assembly: GCA_036703495.1. Lineage (GTDB taxonomy): Bacteria > Cyanobacteriota > Cyanobacteriia > Elainellales > Elainellaceae > Drouetiella. The sequence goes on along the minus strand of DATNOY010001028.1, from coordinate 10,115 downwards.
GCAACACTGCTGGCATGAAGCACCAGCAGCCCCCGTTGCTGTAATAGGGTGGCCATCGCGGTTCCAAGAATGCTGGGACTGAGAACAGACTCATCTTCCCCTGCAGGTTCAACTGTAATTTGGCGGCCGTTCTCGATCAGAAATGCTCCAACTCTCGGCAGTGTGCCAAAGATGCGGTTGCCCTGCTCTGCAATCAGTTTTGGCTCTACGCTATTCAACACTCCCCGTTTGATCACAACATCGGGAGCGCCCTCCGCAGGCATCAACTCAGGTAAGGGGAATTCTGAGTGAATACAAAGATTATAGGCAAGGTAAGTATGCATTCTGGATGATCACCGAATAGTCAGAAGATGGGAAGTTAATTTAAAACTTTGAAGAAGGCACTACCCAAGCTAAAGGGTTAGGTCAGGTAGTGCCCACAGCGCTAGATTAGACTAGCAACAGGAAGTAAACCTGTATTAGGGCTTGAAATTGAAATTGGTCGATCCATCGGTGACGACGTTTTGAGTAACACCGCCAATAATGATGAAATCTTTAACAGGAGATAGACCTACTGCTTTCGTTAGGGTTTCAACATTACCGTGGATCGTTAGTTCGGGCTTGCTGTACTGTTTCTTCATTGGAATAATTCTCCTTGGTTTGTGGTTATTGAAATGGAGAATGCACCGCTCATCTTGGACTTACAGTAGCCACTGAGTTGAGGCAAAGCCACAGCATTCAGTATGCTACATGCCAAGCAGACTGTTGAACTCTACAGCGCAACTGGATGATGTTGCAGCCATAGCGCTAGGGCGATCGCTCGCCACAAGATTATGCAGTCCTCATCCCGCACATTGCCGCCAGCAATCAGGCGTTGGTAGATTTCTTTCAAAAATTTTGTATCGACATAAGCTTCAATCCGCCCTAGTTCATGAAGCATCACCTTTTCTACTTTGGCTTGGTTGAGCGTCAGTAGCCCATGTTGAAAATTGGCAGTCCCATCGGCTTTCCCACCTCGCCACTGCACTTGTTCAGGTAAAACATTAGCCAAAGCCCGACGGATAACCATGCGGCTCCAGCCGTGGCTGAGCTTTTGATCAGCAGGCAGCGCCAAACAAAATTCAATCAGTCGCTTATCCAGGAAAGGGTGACGAACTTCCAGAGAAAAGGCCGTAGCATAGCGATCGAGTTGCTCTAAAACTAAAGGGATTACGCCCTGGGTTAATCCTTGCCAGTGAGCTTCTTTAACGGTCTGTAAAGATTGCGGGGGCGATAGGCGACAAAGCCGCTGATCTAAGTTGATTCGTTGGGCAAACTGAGGGTTGATCAGCGGATCCAGCGAATTTTTGGGATGATCTTGTCCTCGCAGCCTGCGCCAAAGTGACGTTACGAGTGGCCGCAAGCTATATTTCAGGATGAGTGTCCTGAAGCCAACGTTACAATACCGACGAATGTTGCGAACGTTTTGAGTAAAGGCTATCCAGCGTCCTCGCTGCAAAAGCTTTGGTAGTTGAGGCAAGCCATAGCCTCTTAATAGAGCATGAGGCGTCGTGTTAAAGTTCCTGGCGACTCCTTTTGCTTCTTGCCAGAAGGTTGACCATTGCCCTTGGTTTGCCAATTCGGTAAGTCGTTCAAATCCATGGCAAACGGTCGTATCCCCATCATACCCATCAAAAATGATGCGCACGCCAGCCTGATGCGCTGCACTACTCAAGTGCCAATAGTAAGCGTGGCTGGGGCCTAAAAATGCTTCTTCTTCATACTGCCAAACCTGTTCCACATCAGATAAAGGGCCAAATTGATCGGCGTGAACATAGTGAGGAATCAGTTCGCCCTGTTCTAATACCGCATTAATAAACGATCGCTCATCACATTCAGGTATATTATCAAAGATGTTGGAGAACGTATGGAGGAGAGGTTTTCTGGCTTTAGCTAAAAGCTGACGAGCAACGCAAACAATCGAAGAAGAATCAATCCCGCCGCTAAGATGAGACCCAATTGGGAAGGCGCTACGCAGACGACAGCGAACCGCTTCAGTAAAGATCTTGCGAAACGCCTCTGCATAGGCTTCGTCGGACTCTAGCCTGATTTCGCGATGGGGATCGAGTTGCCAATAGGACCACAGCCGCATACCAGACGGACGAATACTCAGGCTGTGGGCAGGCGGCAACCGCAAAATCCCCTCATAGGTTGTCATCACTTTATCTTCAAACATCAGCGACAGATAATCTGCTACTCTCACCTCGTTGAGGCGGCAAGGAACCTGAGGCAGTCCCAGTAGCGCCTTCATTTCAGAGGCAAACAGAAACTGTTGCTCTGATTGAAAGTAGTAGAATGGCTTAACGCCAAGATGATCTCTGGCACAGAAAAGCGATCGCTGTTGGACATCCCAAATTGCAAAGGCAAAATCACCGAGCAGATGTTCGGGGCACTGCTCTCCCCACTTTTCATAGGCAGCCAGAATAAACTCGCTGTCAGTAATTTTTTCAAGAGAGCGGTTAGGTAAAGCTAACACAAGCGCCAGCTCGTCCCGATTATCAATTCGAGCATCGGCTGTGATCACAAAGTTACCTGTGTGGTGCACCAGCGGCAATTTTTCCAGCAGCGATTCAGGAGTCGTCCACAACATCCGATGCCCCAAGCCAATGGAACCCTCCACCCAAACATCTGCTCCATCCGGGCCACGATGAGCCAGAGCATCCGACATTTTAACGATATCCTGGCGAGCGACCGGGCGTCCGTCCAGAGCATGCATCCCTAGAATACCGCTCATAGCTTGACTCCTTCTATGGAAGGTAAAGGGATATATTGGGAGAGGTCGCGAAGATTACCGATGACCACTCGTCCCTGATGCTCAATCCAAGCATGAGCTTCTAGCGCACCGTTGGCTCCTTTAGTGACTCCTATACGCAAATCGGGTGTATCACCCTGCCGATCAAGCAAAACTTTGGTGGTCAGCGCGCGGGCTAGACATTTGGCTCCACCCGGCATATAGCGTGTGCTAATTTCGACAGCCCAAACAATTTTGCTAATGGCAACTTTGTTAGCTGCGATCGCAGCGGCTGAGGATTTACGACCCACAGGATGTCCGAGCTTACCGATCATACGCAGCAAAATCCGGAATGGTAATACTCTCAGTCCTAGCCGAATTGCTCCTAGCAGACAAAAAGCGTTAATCAAAAGACAATAATCGCGTCCGGTTAACTTCAGCAGCTTATGCAGCTTGCTCATGGCTGATTTCAATCAATCCAACGCTATACAAATCTTCCAAAATCTGATGCAGGTCGCGGTCGCAAACTTCCGGTTCCACGTCATATTCTTGGAGAAGCGCATCTCGAATTTGGTCTATGGCTGTCGGTGATTGAATCAGGCTCCAAATCGAAGCTCCTACAGCATTTAAGCCATAGTAAGTTCCAGATTGCAGATTGAGGATCACAGCTTCTCCAGCCAAATCGGAAGAGACTTGGTTGGGGTTGACCGTCACTAACGAAGTCCCAGAGATCAGATCGTTGGCTCTCATATCTATCTTTTGCATAGCAGGAACGGAGGTTAAGGACTCAATACAGCAAGATCCTTCAGGTAAGGCTCTTTTAGAGGCGCATCTGGCGGTTTCTGTGTTAAATCTATCTCTGTTTACTGATGGATATCTTGTTGATCCGGAGAGCAAGGGTGGATTCACGTATCTTTTATATAACCGCAGCGATCGCTTTACATAATGCTGATTCCCATGACACCGCTTATGAGCTGCAGCCGGCTAGCGGTCTTCAATTCACTGCAATCCGTGAAGTCCGTGAAGCAAGAAGGGCAATCGCCGTCAGATGATAGCTGCTCTCCATGACGTGCAGCACAGGCTATTTTATGAAAGTTCCGCTTCCTGGAGCTTCCAGAAAATAGCCTGGTCTTAACCAAGCGCGAAGCGCTGTAGATCAGGATTGAGTGCGCTTAACTGTGGATGTCAGCAATTGCGCAATCTGTTGATTAATCGTGTCTAGATGGAAGCGTTGGCTAGCTGCTTGTTGAGCCTGCTGGGCGATCGCTTGGGCTGCCTGCGGCTGATCATGGCAGTTCATGATCAGCTCTGCCAGTTTTATAGGGTCATGGGGGGGGCAGAGCCAGCCTGTTTTACCATGACTCACCAACTCCATTGCCCCACCGGCCTGCGCTGCAACCACCGGCCGACCGCACAACATCGCTTCTACAATCACCCGCCCAAAGGGTTCGGGTGCCGTTGAAGTATGGGCGACCAAATCACAGGCTGTCATGAGCTGCGGAATATCGGAGCGGAATCCTATAAATCGCACTCGGCTTGCCAGTCCCAGTTCGACAACCTGCTGGTGTAGTTGCTGCACATAGTCCTGTTCCCCAAATAGGGCATCGCCGACCAGCAATGCCATGACATCGTCCGAACAGTGCTGGAGCGCTTCAATTAAAATATGCTGCCCTTTCCAGGGCGACAGACGGCTAAAGTGCCCTACTACAAACTGATGTTCTAGCTGCAAATCTTGCCTGAGCTGCAGCGCCCTGCTCTGGTGATTGTGGTAAAGCTCAGGGGCAAACCCGTTATAGACGACCTCAACCGGTGCCCGCCCGCCCGCTGCTACAAAAGCCTGCCGACTGGCCTCAGAGTTAGCAATTACGATCGCAGCACGGTTTGCCATGCTCACGATCAGGCGGCGATTGACGGCACTAAAGTGATCCGGTGACACAATGTCATGCAGATGATAGACGAGCGGACGGCGGCTCAAGAAACTGGCAATGGCTCCCACAACCAGCGCTTTCTGGGTATTGGCATAGATCAGGTCATAGTCCCGACTCAGTTTAACAATCCGAGAGATCAGCGGTACTAGCTGCCCCAAACTGCTTAACCCTTGCAGAAAATTGCTGTCTTTACGAACCTGAATTGCTTCAGTGGTCAGAACTTGCACCGGGATTTGGTGCTGCTCTAGCTGTTCTCGAAAGAGTCCATCAGCAAACAACCCCACGAGACAGCGATCGCCATAGAACTTGGCAATGTCTAGCAAACATAGCTCTGCACCACCGGGTTTACCGCTTTGATCTAAAAACAGAATTTTCATAGATTTCGGCTCAGTAGAACTTGTCGCACCTGCGGAGCAATAATTTTCCAATCAAAATGACGACAGGCATAGTCTCGACAGGCATCGCGCGAGGGTAACGGAATGGCTCCCGTTAGAAAGTCAATTAACCGCTCGGCGATCGCCCTTACTTCAATGGAGTCAGTCACTAACTCAGAACGAAAGGGAGCGATCACTTCGGGCATACCGCCCACAGGAGTACACAAAGCGGGCGTTCCAGAGGCCAGAGATTCCAGCAAAATCAGCCCAAATCCTTCCAAGCTCTGGCTAGGCACAACGGTTAAATCAGCGGCTTGGTAAGCTAAGGGCAACTGCTCGTCGGGCAGAAATCCTAAAAACTTAACGTTGTCTTGCAGTCCTAGCAGTTGTACCTGTCTTTCTAAGTCAGCCTGTATTGAACCTTTACCGGCAATCGCTAGCCAAACATCCGGTACTGATTGCTTCACCTGCGCTAAAGCGGCGAGCAATTTATCCAGTCCCATGCGATGTACTAAACGACGCGTGGTAAACAGCGTCGGGCGATCGGGCTGCCAGCCCAGCTGCAATCGAGCTGCTTGTCGAGATAAACTTTGTTGAAACCGCTGGGTATCAACGCCGCCCGGAATTACGTGAATTTTGCTCCAGGGAATATTGTAGGCTTCGTGCAGAATTTTGCCGAAGGCTTTGCTGAGCACAATGAAGCGATCGCAGCGGTTATAGACTCTCTGCTCTATCCACTGTTTGAAAAAAAGACTCCATTTGCCTTCCCCCTCTTGCTGACTTTCAAAAGCCCAGGGGCCATGAAAGGTAAAGGTAATCGGTACATTTTGGGGCAGACTTTGGAGTAGCGGCAAACTATACAGGGCGAAATGTAAGTTGATGGCGTCAGGATGCGCCATCTGTCGCTGTTGAAAGCGTTGACGAACTGACCAGAGGCGCTGAGGCAGACGCTGATCTGGCGATGCCAGATCGGTGAGCGTAAGGGGCAGATCGAGGAGATCAGCCGGTAGTCCGACTCCGCAAAGTTCTACTTTGTCCTGAGCAGCTAACTGCAAAATCAGCTCATGCACATACCGGTTGAGTCCACCCGGCGTTTGAGGAAACCAACCCATACCCAGACAGAGGATTGAGGTCGGTGAAGGTTCCGGATTTAGCATGGCGTTGGGAGAAGTGGGGGTACTTGTGCATTCGATCGGATTGACGAGATCAGTCGGTGGATGAAATTAATTCAAGCACTGCAGCAAAGATAGGTTGTCCGCTGGGGGTCAAGAGGCTTGTGCTAAGCTCTAAAATTTAATTTCATCTATTGACGTGACCTATCCGCATCTTTCCGTTTCATCTTCCCTTTCGCATTAGTTCCTCGGGGATCCGGAAGGTCAAAATCAGACTCATGATTTCTTCAATGAGAACCATGATTAATTTTGATAGCAAGATCTGCTGCCTTTGCGGCTGACTATTCCTGCGGTATGAAGTGCAGTACCACGACACTATCTGGAACCTGAATCGTCATCTGATGGTTCTCAGAGAGCGCGATCGGTTCCAATTTAAAACTGTCATTATATTTATACAGCGTTTGCAGCTTGTACTCCTTGGGCAAGGAGACAGACACCTCATCAACAGGCGGCTCAAAGTTCCCCGCTGTAGGATTAAACGCCTCAACTTCTTGCCAGAGCAGCAAGAAGTAGTCGCCTGTGCTTTTTTGCAGCAGTAAATGATGGGTTGAGTCTTGCTTACCTTCAAATAGAATCTCGACGGGCTTCGGATTCACAGGCGGTATAGCCCATTTTCTTTCAGCCTTTACCCACTTCCCTTCCCGTAAAAGATCTAGCAAACTCTTGACCGCGTGGTAAGACAGTTTTGGCGTCAGGGTAAATTGCTCATATCCTGCAATCTTTTGTCCATTTCGTTCAGGACGGACTAAACCCCAGTGTCCAGATTCCGGGGAGATGTCGATCAAGGAATAGAGGTAGGTTCTTTTGATCTGTGGACGTAAGAAAAATTCCGGCAGCAGCCTCGACAGATACTTGGCAATTGTCCGATCGCTGATTCCGCCTCCCCCCGTCTGATAGCCCGTCTCCGTAATATAAACTGGCTTATCCTTGAAGCAGTTTTGTCCGTTAGAAAAATGCCATCTGAAATTGCCAGTCGGGATCAAGAAATAGGGGTAATTGGGATAGAGATGCAGATTGCCATAATCAATTGTTCCTGTCAATGCGCCTAGTTTGTCAGTACAGTGCTTGGTATAGATCAACGAGGGCATGACCACAGGCAGGTTAGACAGCAGTGGATTGGACTTGACCTGGCTGTACAGTTCCGACTGATAGTTTTTCAGGCTTTTCACCCAATTCGGGTCGCGCTTATCCGCATGATTGGACTGGTCATATTCATTTGGACCTTCGATCGCTTCCAGCAAATCTCGAACTTTAAAGGTTTCGCCATCCAAATCGATCGCGCCGTTGGCATATTCATCTAGATAAGTACCGATTTGGCTAGCATCTAGGATGCCATTTTTCCTCACATCTGAAACCGTGATGAGCTGAATACCCTCATCTCGGTAGAGTTGAGCTAATCGGGAACGCTGGTAAGCAATGGACGGCTGTAGCGTTGGATGGGCAATACCATCACGCACATGTCGGATACCCAGGTCAGCAAAGATCGCTCGAATATCCTGAGACGGATCGGCTTTCCCCCAATTCTGCGCATAGGGAGTATCGGTATAGCTCAGGTGGGCAACAATGCCCACCGAATCTACAAAGGTATCTGATGCCCAAGGAGTAATGGGTTGGGCAGTCGCTTTGGAAGTTGTCAGCAGTCCTATAGAAAAGGTGAGTAAGCCAATTAAGCTGATGGAGAGGGACATCCCCATGATGAGTAGACGAGTTCTCTTGTTGAGCAACTTTTTTCTCTTTTTCATTCAACCTACTGGAGTTACACGATCTATCATCCTACTGAGTTTTATATAAAATTTAGCTTGACACCGAAACGGTCGCTGCTTTGTACCGTTTTTTGACTACCCCAGGATTACCAGCGATTAAAATGCGTCCAGTTTCCTGAGAAAAATCTTTTGTTATAATGCTGCCTGCCCCCACAACGGCTTGATCAGGAATTTGACAGCCAATTAAGGTGGATCTTGCGCCGATGTAGACTTCTTTCCCAACTTTGATAGACATAGGGGACAACATAGGCTCTTCAGTTTGATAGGTCAGGCTATGGCTCCATATCTGAGTATCTCTGCCAGCAAGGGTGGTGCGATCGCCAATCACAACTTCTCCATGTGAATCAATAAAATGACGGCTCATGATATTAACCTTTTCACCAATCTTCATATACCCTGGCCACTTTGGATGATCACATCGGCCAGAAAAGTGATTAAAGTTTTTGATTAAGCTAGAAGATCCGATTTCAAGATAACGAAAGGTGGCAATGATGTTGAAATGCCCAATCGTAACGTTATCTCCAATGGAAATGTGTTGTCCATCGATATAACTAAGCCCAATACTAACATTCTTGCCAATCTTCCAACCGAGGATACGTCTGTAGAAGAACGGCTTGAGCTTTGCGGGTAAAAGACTAATACATAGCGGTAACGGAGAAAACATGGTCTAGTCCTTTTGTAAATGCTAATACCAATTTCATGTAAAGCTGCATGGGACTTATAGGTCTAGAACACCCGTCGGGCACGGAAATTATTCTGTGCAGCCTCATGAAGAATTGGTGTGAGGGCAACCTCAATTAATTCATATTGAGAGACTTAGAGTCTCAGATATAGCGTTACGCACCCAGATTAAGAGGATATGAGGACTACGCTCCTAGCTAGAGGTAGACCCCCTGCATCCCTCTTATCTTTATGAGTACTGCCATCAAACGTTAGAAGATCTGCTAGAAACACAGTTCTCCTTCACCTCAATGAAGTGACTTTGCTGATATCGGATACATCAAAAATGTTCCCTGAATTCACTTTACCCTACCGCTATAGTTTCTAAGCAGGCATAAGAAATCAAGTCATATTTTTTACAAAAAAATTACATAGTTTCAGTATTCAGGATTTCATCCACCAATCCAAATTCTAATAACTACATAAATAACAATCGGTTACTCATCCGATACTCCCACTATTCGTCGCTAACGTTGATCACCAACCGTCTTGCAACAGTGATCAACCTCACAATCGCTTCGATAGACAGCCCTTAACTCATTTCAAGCTGCCCTAAGGATGACGAATTTAATAAAACCTAATTTTTTATAAAGTTAATTGGTTGACGATCCTAAAGAGATACGAGCGGGTGTATCCCAGTTCTACAAATTTGCCCTCATCTCTCATCCTGCTATCGCTCTGGAAGCAGGGAGTGAGGGATGAGGGCTGCAGGAAAACGTACCTGATACGAGGTAGACTAATTGGTCAGCTGCTCAAAATAGGTCAAATATTCCTGAGCGATCGCCTCAACAGTAAAATCTTGAGCGCGCTGCTGGAGCATCTCAGGCTGTAACGGATTGGCTAAAGTAGCCAAAATTGCTTCAGCTAATTTATCTGCATCTCCGACAGGGACAAGCTGTCCATACTTGCCGTTATCTAAAATTTCTGCGGGACCACTTTTGCAATCTGTCGAAACAACAGGGGTTCCTGTTGCCATTGCTTCAATCAGCACACTCGGCAACCCTTCGAACAGAGACGAGAGAACAAAAATGGTAGCATTGCCCATGTAGGCGTAAGGATTAGACTGAAAACCTGGCATATCTATGTCTTCAGCTACACCTAAGCTCTGCGCTAATGCTTTAAGCTCTAATTTATAGTCTGTCTCGTTACCGATAATGACTAAGCGACAAGGATACTGCTGTCTAACTTGAGCAAAAGCACGAATTAGAATGGGATAACCCTTTTGGTGCATTAACCGACCCGCCCCTAAAATAACGGGTAGCTGATTGGGTGCAAACCAGGGATGGTGAATGGGTTCCCTTGCCTTCAAAAGTAAATCAGGGGTAACAATGGGATTGTAAATGACCTTAATTTTCTCCAAAGGCACATTTAAGAGTTGGGCAAGATCATCAGCAACTCCCTGAGAAACG
>DATNOY010001027.1:0-2132 GCA_036703495.1 Coleofasciculaceae cyanobacterium | reverse complement strand
CCTCTTCTAAATAAGCTTTGAGTTGAAACACGCGCTTTGACTCGCTAGATTGATCAACTGCAACTTGCTTAAAACTCTGAATCAGCTGGGCAGCTCGCTCAAGATTGGTCAGCGTCATTTGGCTACTCTGTTGGGCAACATCTAAAAACTTTTCTAGATCTGAGCGTTTCATCGTGCCACTCTTAGACAGTTCCGAGAAGGCGATCGCTTTTTCCATCAACAGGGAAGCGGCTGTGACCCCCACCCCAATCGGCGTATTAATCTCATGGGCAATTCCCGCCACCAGTCCTCCCAAAGCCGCCATTTTTTCAGTTTGAATCAAATGGGTTTCCGCCTGCTTCAGATTAAGCAGCGTTTGTTCTAGCTGCTGGGCTTTTTCTTGCAATTTCACTTCGGCAATTTGGCGCTCTTCTACTTCCTGTTGCAATTGCAGGTTTTGCTTATCCAATTCTTCTTGCGCCAGCTGCCGGCTCTCTTGCGTTAGCACCAACCACCAAGATCCTATGCCAATCAACACCATGAAAAAGGCATAGACCTCGGTCAAGGTGGCGGCTAATTGTTTAGCTGTTAGAGCAGGCAGATTGGGCTGGCTCATGACTCGCTGATAGTAGATTAGCCCTAAGCTGGTTCCCACTAACCCAGACAGCGACAGAAAAATAGACAAGTATTTGAGTAGCCTGCTGCCCAGTTGAGGGGAGAGTTTGTCTCGCAAGAACTTCCTCAATCCGGTTTGCGTCGATTCCGGCAGGGTCGATCGACTGATGTCGCAGGTTGGGGTTGTTTTGCAAGCATCGTGACAGCGAACATCTAAACTACAGCACAGCGAGCAGATGGAATCACTATAGACGGGGCAAAAAGACATATCCTGCGGCTCATACTCTTGCCGACAAATGCAGCAATGAATTGAATGGCTGTCTTCGCAGTAGGAATCTTCCCGAGCCAGGTAGTACTTTCCCTGGGTGAGAACTGCGATCGCCGGAGCCAACACAAAAGCCAAACCCAAAGCAATGAAAGACGCAAACGCTTTGGCAACCGTACCAAACACTCCCACAAACGCTGCCATGGAAATGAGGGAGGCGATCAGCATAGACCCACATCCGACCGGGTTGAAGTTATAGAGATGGGCCCGCTTGAACTCGATATAGGCAGGACTCAGCCCCAGCGGCTTGTTGATGATCAAATCAGCCACCAGTGCCCCGACCCAGGCGATCGCCACATTTGAGTAAAGTCCTAGCACTGCTTCTAATGTGGAGAAAACCCCCAGTTCCATCAACAGCAAGGCAATGGCGACATTAAACATCAGCCAAACGACTCGCCCTGGATGGCTATGGGTCAAGCGAGAGAAAAAGTTTGACCAGGCTAACGATCCAGCATAAGCATTGGTGACATTGATCTTAATCTGCGAAAGCATCACGAAAAAAATTGTCACCGCCAGGACGACGTCGGGGTTGGAGAACACATACTCAAACCCAACCCAATACATCTGAGTCGGTTCATTGGCTTTGGCTAAGCTAACGCCATGGTTAATCGCTAGCGATGCCAAAAAGGCTCCCCCCAGCTGTTTTGCACAGCCCAGAATGATCCAGCCTGGCCCGGCTAGAACAACAGCTAGCCACCATTTGCTCCGCTGGGCTTCCTGTTTATCAGGTAAAAACCGTAAGAAATCTACCTGCTCCCCAATTTGCGGAATCAACGAGAATGAGACAGTGGCAGCAGCGCCAAACAGCAGCGGATCAAAGGTGGAACTGCCCGCTTCACCCGCAAAATGAACCCAGTTAGAGAAGGAATCCGGCTCTTTGTAAAGCACACAGGCATAGGGCAAGACCATGAGTGTGAACCAGAGGGGCTGAGTCCATAGCTGCAGCTGATTAATTAAGGTGACACCGAAAAAGACCAGGGGAATAATGACCAGAGAGCAAACAACATAGCCTAGCGGTAACGGCAGATGAAAATATAGCTCTAGCGCTTGCGCCATCACGGCGGCTTCTAGGGCAAAGAAAATAAAGGTAAATGAGGCATAAATTAAAGATGTAATTGTGGAGCCAATGTAGCCAAATCCGGCTCCTCGGGTCAATAAATCAATATCAACATTGTATTTCGCAGCATAGTAGGCGATCGGTAAGCCTGTGAGA
>DATNOY010001026.1:0-2569 GCA_036703495.1 Coleofasciculaceae cyanobacterium | reverse complement strand
AATCTCCCGCCAAATTGCTGTAGCAGCTAATGTACCATCTGCGACGGCAATTGACACCTGGTTAATCCCTTCTTTTATATCTCCAACTGCAAAAATGCGCTCATGAGAAGTTCGGCACATGGAGTCGGTGATCAGGTTATTACCCTGACGCTTAAGCTCAATGCCGCGGAGGTAGCCGTCATGGTAAACCGAACCCATTGCAACTAGCCCTGTCTCCAGCGCTACCGTTGAGCCATCCGCCAACTCTACGCCGGTCATCTCATGGTCATGCCCCAAGAACTGTTTGATCGGAGCTTCTATCAAAGGATAGCCATGATCCTTTAACTTTTGTCGCATTTCTTCACCTACATTTACCTGCCCATTGGTAAACACCGTAATGTAAGGCGTAAACCAGTTCAGCACAAAGGCAGTATTGATGGCACCTTCTGAGCCTACAAACAAGCCGCATTTCTTGTCTGCCATTTCGTAGCCATCGCAAATTAAGCACACATGCAGATTGTAGCCAGCATAGTCATAGACATTCTGCATGTCCTCCAGGTGAGGCAGGTTGTCAATAATGCCGCTGGCAGCAATCAAATATTTGCTGCGGAAAACGGGATAGGTGCTGTTTTGTCTGCCGATTTTGACTTTGACAGCAAAGGTGTCCCCTTCATCCGCTACATCCTCTACAAAGCCTCGTAAATAGTCGGCACCGACTGCCAGCGCATGCTCTTGACCCTGCTGAAGCACGTTTCGTCCAGGAGTATGGGGTTGTAAGCCCATGTAATTGGTGACATCTTGCATCCAGAACGATCGCCCCTTCCCTTTTTCGATCACCAGGCAAGAGAGGCGATACCGCTGAAGATAGATCGCTGCTGACAGCCCCCCGGCTCCACCCCCGACAATAATCACATCATAGACATGGTCAAGCCGCTGCTCCAAATTGTTTTTCGAGAGTTTCATAAGCTGGAGAGTAGTTAAAACTAAGGATGTGAGGTGTCTCCTCCCTTTAATTATGAAGCCCTCCGCTGAAAATCAGATAAGAATTCTCTGAGCTAGAGCTGAATCCAGAGGGAATAGGCAGCGATATATGACAAGACTTTGCAGTTTTAACTGCAAAGTCTTCTGAGGATCACGAATTAATTAAAATCGGACCTTTAATTTTTGAAAGAACGGCACTGCCGCGCTTGCAAAAATTAAGTTTTGGGTTTTATGAATTCACGTTCCTTTCAGCACCATTCACTTAAACGTGAAAACTTAAGCCCGACCGTGAAACACCACTATGCTTCAACAGGCTCGGGAGCAACGGCTTCTGGCTTAATCGTTAAATAGCGAATCACCTCATCATTGAGGCGCATGGCGCGCTCTAACACGGCCACAGCCGTTCCAGGTGCAGAGTAGTTCATCTGGATGTAAATCCCTTCGCGGTGCTTACCAATTTCGTAAGCCAAACGGCGCTTGCCTCGGTGCTGAGTTTCCAGATCTTCAGCCCCCTGATCGCGCAAGAGGGTTTGATATTTCTCGATCGCCTGATCGGTTTGCTCATCCCCTAGGTCTGAGCGCAGAATATACATGGTTTCGTACTGTGACATGCCAAAGTTCTCCTTATGGACGTATGGCTTCTAACTTAAAACTTCCTCAGTTGCTCAGCTGGCAACTAAAAGCGACACATGAAACCGCTTGTGCTGCGTTAAAACGCCTGAGGCAGTTCTTTAATTAGAGGCAAGGAATTACAATCATATACCAGGATAGAGATGATCTACTATGGCGCAACGCTACGTTCGAGTTCAAACCACCTTTGGGAAGGTCTCTTATGGACTACTCCAGCTTGATCGCAGCGTTCAAGTGTTAGATGCTCCACCTTGGTTAAGCGGACAGCTCACTGAGCAAGTGCTGGCTCCCAGTGAGTATTATTTGATGGCTCCCTGTGCTCCCTCAAAAATTGTGGCGGTAGGGCGAAACTATAGAAAGCACGCTGCTGAATTGGGGAATGAGGTTCCCCAACAGCCTCTACTCTTTTTGAAACCACCCACCACCGTGATTGCGCCAGAATCGCTGATCTATTACCCGCCTCAATCCAAGCGGGTGGATTATGAAGGGGAACTCGCGCTGGTCATAGGGGATCGCTGTATTGACTGCACCCCAGAACAGTCCCGGAGCAAAATCTGGGGGTATACGATCGCCAATGACGTAACGGCCCGCGATTTACAAAAAGCAGACGAGCAGTGGACTCGGGCAAAGGGCTTTGATACCTTCTGTCCACTGGGCCCTTGGATTGTCCGAGAACTAAGCGCCGCTGCGAAGCTGCAAACCTTTCTCAATGATATTGCCAAGCCTGTGCAGTCGGCTTTGATCAGCGATATGGTGTTTCCACCGGATGTGTTGGTGTCTTACATCAGCCAGGTGATGACGCTGCTGCCTGGAGATGTGGTGCTGACGGGCACGCCTGAGGGAATTGGGGAATTGCAGGTGGGCGATCGCGTCCGCATTGAAATTGAAGGAATTGGCTCCCTGGAAAATGCTGTCACAACTCGCCCGGTTCTGCAATTTCCAAGTCCTGAACCGCCAGCCGCCTTGCCTCCCCCGCTTT
>DATNOY010001025.1:0-7310 GCA_036703495.1 Coleofasciculaceae cyanobacterium | reverse complement strand
CGAATCCTCTGTGGTTTTGTTAGCAATTTCCGCCACTTCAGTCATAGTTTGGGTAACAGATTGAAACTGTTGAGTCTGTTCTTGAGTCGCATAAGTAATGCTAGCCACCAGTTCACTAATCTGACCGGTCGCATCCACGATCGCATTCAAATTTTCGCGAGCTTCCGTCACTAAATCGGTTCCAGCTTCAACTTGTTGAATGCCCGTTTCCAGTGCCGTAGACACCTCATCCGTTCCTCTTTGAATATCTTGCACAAGCTGTTCAATTTCGGTTGCCGCATTGGCAGACTGACGCGCCAAAGACCGCACCTCCTCCGCAACCACCGAGAACCCCCGTCCATATTCTCCAGCTCTCGTCGCTTCGATAGAAGCATTCATTGCCAATAGCTGGGTTTGGGTTGTGAAGTTACTAATCAGGTTGACTACTCTAGAAATCTTTCGAGAAGATTCGCTCAATCGCTTAAGGCGGTTCCCAGTTTCGGTGACAGTTTCCCGAACCTCCAGAATGCCTTCCACGGTGCGATCCATCGCCGTGTCTCCTGCCAAAACCACCTGATTGGCATGTTGGGCTGTTGCCTCCACCAGTTGGGCACTCGCCGCCACCGCTTCGGTAGAATGCAGCATTGTTTCAACTCGCTTTTGGGCTTGGCTGAGGGCTTGAAACTGCTGCTGAGCTTGAGCCGCAAGACTAGCGATCGCCCCTTCACTGGCTTGAGATGTATCAGCCACCTGTCGAGAAGCGTCCTGCATCTGGATGACGATTTGCTGGAGGCTGCCCAACGTATTGTTGTAGGCATCTGCGATCGTGCCAACTTCATCATCCGTGACAGGAGCCCGCACCGTTAGATCGCCATCCAAGGCAGGGCGGACAGAGGCTAACACCTGAATCACTTCCTGCTGCAATAGCTCTTTTGCCGCTTTTTCCCGCTGAGCCACATTGGCAAGCTGCTCCGAAGCTTGGCGCAACTGCTCAAGATATTCTCCCTGCTGAATAGCCGTATCGAGTTGAGTGGCAATCTGCTTGGCAAATTCAATATCTGTATCTTGCCATTTACGAGGACTACTGCATTGATGGATGCAAAACAAACCCCATAGCTCATCTCCCCGAAACAGAGGAACCACTAGGTTGCCCCGCACCTGAAACTGGTTCAGCATTTCAATGTAGCAATTGTTGAGTCCTGCCTGCTGGATATCGTCCACTGCAAAGATGCGCCCCTTCTTATAGGATTCTGCATGGCGTTCCCCAAAACAGTCATCATCCACTTCCACAGACAGGATAGAAATGTATCCGTATTTGATATCCTCCGCAACAATCGTCCCCCGATTGTAATTGGATCCAGGATTGAACTTATAAATAGCAACCCGATCCACCTCTAAAGCATTGCGAATTTCGCGGGCAGTAGTCTTGAAAATTTGCTGCAAATCGAGCGATCGCCGGATTCGCTCCACAATCTTAGCCGTTAACCGATCGCGTTCAGCCGTTTTAGCGAGCTGATCTGCCTGCTGTTGCATCTGTTCTAGATAGCTAGCCTGCTGCATAGCCAGACCCATTTGGGTGCAGATTTGGGTTAGAGCCAGCACTTCTAACGTTTCCCAAGCGCGGGCTTCACCCGTTTGGTAAACGCCTAACAATCCCCAAAACTGATTTTCTTTAAAAATGGGAGTGAGGACATAGGCACTAATCTCAAACTCCTCTAACGTCTCAATTTCATCCGCAGCATAACCGGTGGTGTGGATATTGTTCACCCCTAAATTTGAGCGATTGCCATCCGCAAATGCTTGAATTGCTTGCCAATCCATTGCAGGATGCAGCGTTCTCAGATCAGGATTTTCTGAACCATTCCAGCTCTTAGTATACGATTCTGAGATTAACTCACTACTCCAATCTGGATTCAAGCGATAAATCACAGCGCGATCGCATTTCAATAACAATCGGACAGATTTTGTAGTAGCACGAAAGATCTGATCAAAATCTTGAGACTGAAAGATTTTAGGAATGATCTCCGCAATGGATTGGCTGATTTGCGCTGTTTTAGCCATCTGATGAGACTGCTCTTGCAGCTGCTCCAGGTAATGAACACCTTGCAGTGCTGTTCCCAACTGCTGACCAATATCGGTTAAAACCTTAATCTCACTTTCTAGCCAAACGCGAGCACTGCCGTGTTGACATGCACTCAACAATCCCCAAAGCTTGTCCCCTTGTTTAATCGCCACAATTGCAAACGATTTAATCCCAAAATACTCTAATGTTTCGAGATGGCAAGGGCTCAGATTTGCCGTGAAAACATCATCGACAACATAGGGTTGATTATATTGAAACCTGCCGCCCTGATGCTCTTGAACATAGGTATCTTCCCAGGCGCTACCCACAAAACTAGGAAACTCGCCAGACGTAGACTCATAGATAAAGTCACCAAAATAATCTGGACGGAACTTGTATATTGAAACTCGCTCCACTGCCAAAAGCCGCCGCACTTCTTCTATGGCACTCTGGCAGGTGCTCTGAATATAGGATGGATTGTTGAGGGTTTTCCGGACTTTGTCACTAATCCGCGTCAACGTTTGCCGTTCTTGATCAAATTCTAGAGACTGGGAGCGCAACCGCAGTTCGCTAGCAATTTGATATAGTACCGTTACTTCAGTGTCCAACCAGTGCCGCGGCTGAGTGCAATGCTGCACTACCAGCAAACCCCAGACTTGATCAAATAGAATCGGAATACTAAGGCTAGATTTCACCTGATATCGTTCGAGCAGTTGCGCTTGATAAGGACTGGGAGAACTCATAGCCACATCCTCCAGCATCACGAGGTGCTGCTGATAGATTTGTCGCTGCTCGGCTCCAAAAGCGATCGCTGGCAAAGATTCGCCCAACGTCGGCGTGTAGCCCTGACTGACTGCTTCAGCCAACACCATGCCTCTATCGTCAGCTTGGAAGCGGTAAATCAGAACGCGATCGAGCTGCAGTTCCTGACTCACTTCCCTCACCACCAATTGCAGCAGGGCATCAAGGGTTTCTGCCTGATGGATTTGCTGAGCAAGTTTCAACACCCATGACCAATTCATGTTCTTCTGAAGCACCATCGGATCTGCATTGCTCTTGCTAGTCTCACCATTGCTAGCCTCACCATTATTAATCTTCAAAGATAAGTTGCCCTGAAGTTGGGAGCGAGATGCTTCGAGGGGATTCAGTTTTTGCATGGTTAAATTTTTCGTACTGGGAACCGTTACTGAAGCAGGAAGCGGATCTAGATATTCTGAAGATTTGGGTGGAGATGGCTTGCGCACCTCCTCTGGATCAGAAAAGGGATTTTTCAGCATCGAAGAATTGAGCTGATTTTTGGGATTAGGACTAGTCATGGCCTGCTTAATCAGATGCAATAGAGGTGAGGATTCTTGGTCAAAAAACTTCAAGGGTCTTATCCTGGGTAGGTTTGCCATAAGGGACACTGCACAATTGCTGTGACATTTAAGACAGCCCCCTTGCACTCTGGTAAAGCCCCTAGCACAAAAGGCTGAAGCTTAGGCGGAAATAACCCTGGGGTAGGAGGCTGGAGCTTTTGCAACGGATGGAACTCAATGTCACCCACTTGTTGCACACCTAACCCCAGCGTCTGCTGGTTAAGCTGAACGACCATCACCATCAGCACGATTGGCTCCTGCTGAAAAAATGGCTCTTGCTGTAATTGGGGCGAATACCCGAGGAGAGCGTCTAAGTCAACTAGCCACAGCAGTTTGCCCTGCCAGTTGCACACTCCCCAAACGCAGCTTGAGGTTTCCGGTACAGGTAAGATGGTCATCACATTGATCTGAAGAATCTCTGTGATCTGCTCTAAAGGCAGTAACGCAGTGTCGTGTCCCACAGAAAAGCGAAGAAACTGTTGAGAAGCATCGGCGGATCCGGGTTCTCGCGTTGATAAATCAAGGTTAAGAGTGTCAGGCTGGAAAGAGCCGCCAGAACCCTGGCTGAGTGCAGAAAGTGAAGTTGACATTAGCATCCCTTGGATGACATAGCAATTAATCGCAACACAATATTGATCAATTCCCGTTGATCGACCGGTTTAGCAAGATAGGCATCTGCGCCTAGCATAGAACCCCAGAGCTTATCTGCTTCGGTTCCCTTAGTTGAGCAAATCACAACCGGAATTTGCTTAGTTTTGATGTCGGTCTTGAGTTTGCGGCAGATCTCAAACCCGCTTTGCCCCGGCAGAATCACATCCAGCAGTACTAAATCAGGCGTCTGGAATTGCAGTTTGGTTTGAGCATCCTCACCGCTGATCGCACTAATTACGGCCAACCCTGCTTGCCTCAAATAACGAGTCAGCATCTCAGTTTCAGTCAAACTATCTTCAACGACAAGAACGGTTGTCATAGGGGGGAATTAATAAAAAACGCTTTTGTACAGGGCAAACTGCAAATTTATAGCTGTCGCCATAGTGCTTAGGGATCTGCGATTTAATAAAATCCCAATTTTTGTGGAGTGGGCATCTTGCCCGCCCTTGATGCCTGAGCAGGCAAGATGCTTACCCCACAAGAGATAGAAATGATTGGAATGTTATTTTCTTGCAAGTCCCTTAGGGAGAGGAGGAGGGGTCGGCTCCCCCAGCCAGGGATTTCACCCATTCAGCCAAGGTCTCGACCCTGAGCTGCGACCGAACGGCTTACGAGTTCGGCAAGGCTCACTTGAGCCAGCGAAGCTCCTTGCGCCCCATCCTCACCCCATTGACTATGGCTCTATCAGGCTAAAGACCAGGCCGTGGTAGGTTGCGGCGATCGGGCAGGGGAGCGGATCGGTAGATACTGCTGCAAAATGGGTCGCACCTTCTCCGGTTCGATCGGCTTAGAGATAAATCCTGTAGAGCCAATTAGCTTTGCTCGCACCCGATCGACAATTCCATCACTCGCAGTAACGATAATGATAGGCGTATCTTTGAAGGCCGAAATCCGGCGGATTTGGGCACACACTTCATAGCCATTCGTCACCGGCATCAATAAATCTAGGAAAATCAAATCAGGTTTCTGTTCTAATAAGATAGGCAGAGCCTGAACTGGATCTCTCACATTAATAAATCGATAGCCAGCTTGGGCCAGAATTCGATTCATTGCCAAGTTGTCAAAGCGGCTGTCATCAATGTAAGCCACTAAAGGTCTAACGGAGTGAGTTTGCTGCGGCGCAACGGGAGCCGCAGTCCGAGTGGCATCTGCCGGACGGGGAGAACAGCTCAAGTCTTTCACTTCAACCAACCCCATTGCCCCTTGCTGGATATAGGGCAGGATCGACAGCGTCAGAGACAGGGGGTTCTGCTTTAAGTGGACTCCTAAATCTCTCAAAGAGCGATCGCCATTCACCAGAGTAGTCAGGTTGTGATAGGCCAGCAATGAGGTTTGCCGTCGTAACTCTTCCGCATCCAGGATCACAGGGGCTAAGTTGGGAGACCAATGGGCCAAACCAGACTGTTGCCAAATGCGCCAAGCTTGTTCTACTTGCTGCCAAACATGCCCAACTTGAATCAAAACGGGCGTTGAAGCCACCAGTTCTTCAGGAATGTTTCTGTAGCTTAGCTTGACACTTGAAGCTGGACGACGTTGATGCCACAGTTGCAGGATATCAAACAAAATCTCTGCAATATTGCCTGCAACAACTGCCGCCATTTGCGCTTGTGGCAACTTTTTTTGTCGAACCAGTTCTGCCAGGGACTCATAGTTCCAATAGTTCGGCAATTTTGATTGTCCAGAGTTAGCCTCGACCAAGGTAGGACAGTGCTGCGTGAGTTGGCGGCACCAACGGCGAACAGGGTGAACTTCACTCGTTGCCCAAATCAAGCGACCCATACGAAAAGACAAATTCCAATTTGAACTTTGGGTTTCTAGGAGCTCTAAATCCAATGCACCTGTAAATTGTTCTTGACTGCAAGCCCGAACATGCTTGATGAACTTGGCAGGCGTCTCTACGGTATGGGTGGAAATGGGCGGATCAATCGAGCGCACAAATGACGGATTCAGCATTATGAGGATTATTTTGATGCTCAGGATTATCGGTAACTCACCCTTTTCAAAAATGAAAGCTAAGCAGCAAGACAGCACGCTTTCTCATTTCATCTCTGCCAATGAAATGGATTGACTATCTTTAAGGTAGGAGAAACGAGTCAATCCGTTACTCAATCGCTGCAAAATTCACTTGAAGCACTG
Organism: Coleofasciculaceae cyanobacterium; assembly: GCA_036703495.1. Lineage (GTDB taxonomy): Bacteria > Cyanobacteriota > Cyanobacteriia > Elainellales > Elainellaceae > Drouetiella. The sequence goes on along the minus strand of DATNOY010001025.1, from coordinate 1,124 downwards.
GTTCAAATCTGGGTAGAGCCAGCCCCTGAGCTGAACCTTAAATACAATCAGACTATTGTTTAGTCTGCTGTTCAAATTTCGAGGTTTAAACAATTCCAATAGTTTGGCAGCATTGGGTAGATCAATCTGTTCAATGAAACAAGTTAAAGCAAACTATTGAAATTGTTAAAACCCAATCTACTAGGATGGAAAAGATAAGATGCAAAAGAGTAGATTGGAGAACGCGATCGCTGTCGTATTCAGCTTATAAAAATTGCGTTCTGTCACCTTATTATAAACTTATATTGCGATATATTACAATAGTTTTTATAAGAAATTATCACGTTACACTGCTTAAATAAGAGAGAGCTACGATAGCTGAAATGTCCAGCACATAAGGATTCCGTCAACCCCCATTTCAGAAGTAAACAGGGCATTGCTCACCTTAAAAGACGAGTTCTTTAGGCTTTCAATAGCAGTTTTAGATAACTTTCAGAATTATGAGAATAAGATAGATCAAGCATTGTCTTGTCCTTATTGTTAAAGAGACATGCAGAAACCCGTTTCCGCATGTCTCTATTAGCTAGGCGTTATGCTCTTGACATCTGCTGCACTTTCAAAGACCGAGGCATAGGTTCTAGAAAAAAATTGGCATCATTTAACGTCAATTTTTCCTGATAAGCCAGTTCGAGAAGAGTTTGCTCCGATAAGCTCTTTAAGTTAACCTTTTCCGAAAAGTATTCATAGTCCGGGCTGTATCGCTCATTGAGCGCCTTGACATGCTTTTGAACTGTTTCGAAGTCAAAATACTCCGGAATCTGCACGATTTGACCATCACTCTTTCTTCTATGAACCATTCGGTATAGGTCTTTCATGAGCCATCCTCAAGCAGTTAATTAGCAGTAATATTGGCTGTTCTAAACTATGCCATTTCAAGGCAAACCTGAAGACAAAGATTAGAAACAAATTGATGAATCTTGTGTTTAATTTCTTGCCAAGCTATGGAGGGCAAGTTTCCTTTAAACTTCATTAAACTCATCGCTTGTTTCAGAACTACTCATTGAGGTTGAAGTCCTCTGCTGACATTAATCCTAAGTCTGGAAGCTGAAAAACTTGTGAAATTCACCAAAAAGCTTTCAGCCCCC
>DATNOY010001024.1:0-4469 GCA_036703495.1 Coleofasciculaceae cyanobacterium | reverse complement strand
CTGGTGCATCAAAGGAGTTTGACACTTACAACAAAACTTATTTTCTTCGAGATTCGAAGCCTGACAGGTAGGGTTGGGGCAATAAAGCATTACTGCGGCTTTTTGTATCAAGCCAGAGATACAGCAGTCTTATCAGGATATCTTAGACCTCCTTCAGCAGATCAAGTCTCTCTCTGGGGTTAGTACTGCATAAAGGGAGAGGATGGGAACCCAGATTTAATCTCATGGGTATTCCCAATCCTTAAACCTCAAGGGTTCCTCCAATTATGGTTCCCCCAATTATTTGATGGCGAGATGATTATCCGACGGCTCGTCAGAAATCCGGGGCAAGCCCATGCTGTAGTTGCGCACCCGGCTGTCGAGGTTATAGGAGATTGCTCCAGAATGAAGCAGCGATCGCACCATGTGTTCTAAATCAGAACCTATTTGGCGCAGGTTATAGTCAATCAACTCTGCTCCTTCAAATGCTGCAACCAGTTCATCAAATTTTCGATAAACCTGCTGCAACGCCTGATCATTCCAAAGAAATTCGTTATCTGGATCTACGTCCAATGTCAATGTATTGTCACTAGGGACGAGTTCATCATGGCTAATCTCAGCAGCAAAGATGCGAATATGGCGAGTTGTAGACTTCAGCAGCATAAGAATTGAAGGACGCACTAAATCTATAAAGTTATTTTACAGGCAGGATGGAAGAGATGGAGGATTGTCATCCTTTTGCGTTTCTTAGGTCAAGAATAAGTTAATTGCAGATCTGCCCCTTATTTTGCCCCTGATAGATATCCTTTAAAGATACGTTTCCCTTTCAAAAATTTCTTTTAGAATAAGGAAGCGTTTACGGTTAGGCTCAATAGTTGTGATAAATCCAACCCATAGCTGGCATAACTTTAGATTTTTCAAAATTTAACTTGTATTCAAGCCACCTTATCCTAACGGATAAGGCTGAATGGATAAAATTTGATAGGCTAACCCTTGCCGGAAAGACATTAAAGTTTAGCCTCAATTTAATTCTCTTAATCACTCTGTTTTTGTCTTGCCACTGGTTCAATCATCTTTCAATTACCCTGTTTTCCAGCGAGAGGAAGCGATCGCATGACTAGAAACACGCCTCAACAGCGTCGTCCAGGTTACAGCGTCTTTCAAAAGCCTAACGATCGCCAGCGGGGCGGTTTGTTAGGCTTTCATAGCTTGTTCAGAAATTTATCTTTGGTTGCAACGGGCAGTGCTACCTTAATTGCTCTATTTCTGCTGACAGGCGTCTGGCGCTCTGGAACTAGTTTTTTTAGCGATCTCTATGCTTTGTTCGACAAACCTCAGCCAGAACCCAAAGTAGACCTGCGATCAATGGTGGTTCAGCAAGTGCGCAACGCGAGCGAACTGACGACGGCCGTTTATGCGATGGAAACCGTTGTGCCCACGAGCCGCGATCGCACCGTCGGCGGCTATGTGATTGGGACTACAACCTTGCTCTACATTGCCTATGGAGAGGTTCGGGCAGGGGTAGATTTATCAACCCTGCAAGAAACAGATGTTCAAGTCAACGGCGACTCCATTACGCTACGGTTGCCGCCACCCCGAATTTTGGATAGCAAGATTGATGTGAACCGCTCCAAGGTCTATGACTACGATCGGGGATTTATGGGTTTAGGGCCCGATGTTGCTCCAGAGCTTCAGGAACTGGCTCAGCGTAAGACGTTGGAAAAAATTGTGGAATCGGCTTGTACGGGCGGAATCTTACAGCAAGCTAACGATCGCGCCAAGTTGGCTATTAGTCAGCTGCTGACGGCTACAGGACACAACAGGCTGCTAGTAGAAGCCCAAACTCCAACTACCTGTGCGTCTTCTAGTGCATCTCCAGCGCCTGACTCTCCCCCAGCTGACCTGCCGACGCTTGATCTGCCCGCTTCACCGCCGGCTCCATCGCCCGCGATACAGCAAGGATTGCCTCAACCGCCCGCTTAAGCGCTAAGGGATTTCGCTTTTTTGCAAATGAAATTTTCAATGAATAATGTAAAGCTTTTGGCATTTCTTGCCCTCAGCGCCTGCTCTCAGCTCATGAAGCTTGAGAGATTTCACTGAGAAATTTAATTGCCTGTTCTGTTAGCACTTGGACATATTTTCTGGCGCTTTCGAATTTTGCTTTCACAAAAAAGATTGCTAAATTGATGACTAGCATTCTAAAAAAAACCGTGGTTCCTCGTAGCAAAAACTCTCGACAAGCAGATTAGGATAGCGACGAGATCACTCATTAATACCCTTTTAGCTGATTTTACAGTTGGAACCGCAGCGTTCAGGGATTGCAATATCAGGATTTGCAATATCAGGATTTGTAGCGTGTAGCTTTAGGCGCTTTCCGCCTTAATGTATAGACTCCCACGCTTAGGCAAATCACGAGATGGCTGAAATTTTGGACATTGAATAGGGAAACCTAAGCCTCACGACCGTCCCCAGACAGAGCTAGAAGAAAGGAAGACATGGCAGATAGAGATAATCGTCTTAATGGTGCCTCAAGCCTGAGTTTGCCGATCGATCGCAATGACAAGCTAGGGAAAACAGACCTGGACGACCTGTTTAGGTTTAGCCTTGGCGCAAGAAGTAGTCTGAATCTTGGGGTTTCCAACATTAAGCGGGGAGCCAACTTTGATGTCGAGCTTTATAGCCTCACGCCCAACACCAGTATTCCTGGAACTGTGGGCAGAACGGAATTTAGGAAGCTTAAAGCCAGCGTTCGCAACAAATACCTGACTTTGGCTGGCGCTTCTCGCAAAGGCCGCAACAAGAGCGAAGCTATTGATCTGGCAGACCTGGCGGCTGGGGACTACGTGATTCGGGTACTGCAAAAACAAGGCAGCAGTGGCTATAAGCTGACAGCATCTGCAACCCCAATTCCTGATGGCTCTGGTCCTGGTCCTGGTCCCGGTCCTGGTCCTGGTCCTGGTCCTGGTCCTGGCGATATTACGCCGGGAAATTCAATTGCAGCGGCGATCGATACCACTATTCCTAATGCCTCTATCGTCGGCACTGTTAGCGATGCTGATACTCAGGACTACTACAAGGTCACAACCACCGCAGCGGGAGATTATCTCTTTGACCTGAGTGGAACAGGTGGAGATGCCAATCTTGAAATCATTGGCTCTGATAAATCCACGGTTCTAAAACGGGGCATTAATGCAGGCAATGACAAGTTCATTTTGCCCCTTGCTGGCGGCAGCTACTACTTCCGAGTCTTGCAAGCCGCTCCTGGGAACACCATTGGTTACACGTTGGGCGTTTCGCAGCTTACGGACAACTATACCGGCAAGTATGACAACGGCAATGGCTTAGCGGGTGCTACTCCACTGACTCTGGCTCCCGTCTCCAACTACGTGGTAGATCAAGGGGTTAATTCACCCGAAGATCTGTTTACGTTCACCGTCACCACCCCTCAAGCTTTTGCAACCCTGAATCTAACCAACACGCCGATCGGGGATCTGGGCATCCAGATCTTTAAGGAAGGTGAGACACCGGAACAGGGACTGACGCGCAACTTGGGTAAAAATCAAGATGGCACCTACCCGGATGAGGTGCTTGGGGGGCGGGTGACGCAGGGCAAATACTACGTTCGCGTGATTCCAGGGGCAGCGGGCGAAGGCTCTACCTATAATCTGTCATTTACTTTGTCTGATAAATCGGGACAGCCTACAATTTCCAGAGACATTTACTTTGGTGCCGTAGGTTCTCAGCCTCGCAATATTACCAAGGTAGATCAGTTTGTTTACTTCTCAGCCAGTGATGAGAGTGGTACAGGGTTATGGCGATCCGACGGTACACTCGACGGTACTAAGAAAATCCGCTCCTTCAGCTCGTTAAGCAAATTTGTGGCGGTTGGCACGGGTGCCAATGCGCGACTCTACTTTGCTGCAAATGATGGCTCAACCGGTGAAGAAGTCTGGACAACGGATGGCAATACTGCAACCAAGGTGGTTGACCTCTATGAAGGGGGTGTGGGTGGCAATAATAGCGGCTTGCCTAAGCAACTAACGGCAGTGGGCAATGAGCTTTACTTTGTGGGCAACCCCAGTCCCCAACAGACAGCATTGTATAGAGTGAATGGCAGTACGGTAACGGTAGTGGCCCGTAGCGATACAACGATTACCAATCCGGATGGCACAGCCAATTCAGCACCTCAGATTCTCAGCATTGCCAATCTCACCGGGATTGGTAACACGCTCTATTTTGCCGGTGCAACTAGTGTTCTTAGTGATCCTAACAATCCTGCCAGTCCGCTGAGAGCAACGGGACTTGAGCTGTTTAGCATTAGCAATACGGATGCAGCTCCTACGCTCACTGAGCTGAAATCAGGTATAAGTAGCTCCAACCCTAGCAACTTTATTCAAGTGGGCGGGAAGCTGTTTACGACGGCAGTGGTTGATGGAACCAATAGAAAGCAACTAATTCGGATTGAAAGCCTGGGTGCTACTCCCAGTTAC
>DATNOY010001023.1:0-4049 GCA_036703495.1 Coleofasciculaceae cyanobacterium | reverse complement strand
GGGATCAACGGCGATCGCCCATTGTCCATCTCCTTCTGAGGGAGGCTGTCCATCGCCCTTGTTGAGGCTGCTCATCACACAACCCAACTGATCCAAAGCTTGCAGCCGATTAAAGTTTCCCTGGCTCTGCCCCATCCGGGGTTGATACTCATAGACCGGGCTACCATCATCCCGAACTTTCACTTCTGGTGACTTGGAGGCATTCGTAAACCAGCCCACCATATTTTCCCAAGTCAGCATAATGCTCAGCGTCAGCGACTGCGACGTCGGATTATGGGCTGTCCATTGAAAGACAGCCACCGGATAGCTCGTTTCGCGGTAGTTCTCTGCCCAAATGGGTGAAAACTGCTCACAGACTAGTTCTGCCCGAAACACATTGCGGTAGACAAACCAGCTGCGAGGATACAGCGCATAATACTCCCCCGTAGAAGCTTCCGGGGCTTCGGACTCGGGCTGACTAGGCGGATACCACTGCCAAGTTGCCAACGCTCCGTCGGCGGGTGGTTCTGTAGCCAGGGCATAGGCTAGACTTTGTTCATCACTTTGCTCAAAGACGCTAAATTGGCAGGCAGGCAGATTGCCAAATACATGCTCACCGCCATCAATGTGCCAGAGGTTAAAGTCGCCCCGCGACGATCGCCCCACACAGCCCGCCCCAAAACCGCCCAACGGCATACCATGCCATGCCCCATCATCAATGTTGCTGGCATAGCGAACTGTATAGGGATGGCTCCAACCCAGACCGATCGCCCGGCTCCAGGCACAGGCAGGAATTTGGAGATGGGGAGCGGCAGAATTGGCGGTTAGGGGGGAGGAAGATTGTGTCATTTCCTGATTTTACTGAGTCAAGTCCCCTCAGAACTGTTTTTACCGCAAGTTTTGCAGATGCGGATTCACTCAGGCTTTACAAATTAGCCTCAAAATCCACAGTATCCTCATCGGAATACGTGGAATTGTAGAGAAGTTCCTGTTAGAATTCCTGTTAAATCAGCGGAACTACGGTTGGTAGTCTTGCTGGAACTCTTGCAGGCACACTACTCGATAGCATTATGGAGCCGACCTCATCTCATTCCGCTGAATCCGCTGCCTTTGCCAACACAGGTTCACGTGTGAAAACTCAAGTTTTGGATGCAACGGCTGCAGAGCCAATGTTCTATTACTTTGCCTATGGGTCTTGCATGTGCCCGGTAGACCTGAAACGATCGCTGGGCGAAAACACCCACCCCTATGTGATTGGCGCTGCCACTTTACAGCACTATCGGTTAGGGTTCTTCCGGCGATCGCAGCGCCGCAACTGTGGGGTGCTGGATGTGGTCAAAGATCCCACTGCTGTGGTAGAAGGCGTCCTCTATCAACTGCCCTGGCGGCTGAGCGATCGCCTGGATGAGCGGGAAGAAGGCTATTGCCATGAAACCATTGAAGTTTATTACCAGGGACAACGCTACACCAACGTCCGCACCTACACCGTCATCGACAAGCTTTCGGAAGAACATGCCCCTAACGACTGGTACTTTAATGTAGTACTACGGGGCGCAATCACTTGTAGGTTGCCAGAACAGTACTGTTGGAATTTGTTCAACCACATGCATCGGCTGCAGCAGCGAGATTTTGAGCAAGCTCCCCTTCTGAAAATGGCTTAAATTGCTGATTGGCTGATTGGCTGATCAACCAACCTACTGGGCTGCCAGCACTGTACGGCCGTTACAAAAATGATGACGGGGTGTAGGGGTAAAACCCCTACACCCCGATTTTCCTTTCTGCATCGGTTGGAGAAAAGCTAGAGCTATGTCCATGATGCTGAGATGCAAGGCATTTTTGTGGGTGCGAAGCGCGCCCACAAAAATGCCCTATCCTAACCCCTGTGGGTACAGCTACATATCAGCTACAAATGATACTTCAACGACCGTATTGCTGCTGAAGTTTAGGACGTGTCTCTTTCCTATGGCCTGGAAAACGCTGAATTTCTTGGTCTGCCGGCGATTGCTGTTGATCCCTTTAGGAGTCAGGGAATGATGAGTAGAGGTAGACAACCACTAGAAACTATACCGAATTGATGGCTGATCATTGCGAATGTAAGGATAGGGGGTCATGCTTAGCCCTGATATAAGATTGTCTTGTCGTTTGGATCACAAACCAGGTTTAGAGCCGGAGCAGAAACGGCTGCAAGTGCTGGTAGATCTCGGTTTACTGGAGCCTGAAAGTGTCCCTGTGTTTGAAGAAGCCACCCAAACAGCGGCTCATTTTCTAGATTCACCTATCTGCATTTTGGGAGTGCTCGATCGCGATCGCCATCTATTTAAGTCGGCAGTCGGTTTATCTCGGATTGGGCTAATGAATAGCCTGGCCACTTCCCGGCAGCTGCCGCGATCGGAGTCATTCTGTACTCATGTCATAGATAGCCAGCAAGTCTTGGTAATCCCTGATACTTTGGCTAATCCGGTGTTTGCCGCTAGTCTGCTGGTACAGCGCTATGGCATCCGGGCATATCTGGGTGTGCCATTACTCACCTCAGGGGGCGACTGTATCGGGACGCTGGCCGTTATGGAGCTAGAAACCCGCAACTTTAGCAGCAAGGAAATTGAGCTATTGCAGCTGACCGCCCGCTGGAGCATGAGCGAATTTGAGCGCGATCGCCTGATCAAGCAGCCTCAAACCCCTGCAGCCGACAACCGCTCGCCGTTGGACAGCAAGGCTGGTTCTAGCCAGTCGATTCATTCTTCGGCCAAGGTCAGCCTAATTTCCGAAATGACCCAAGAGCTGAGCACACCGCTCACCTCAATCTTGGGCATGGCCAGCGTCCTGAGTCAGGGCATTTACGGCGCATTATCAGACAAACAGAAAGAATATCTCGCCATTATTCACAACAGTGGGCAATATTTGCAATCGCTAGTCAACGAAATTATTGAGATCGGCGGGTTAGACGATCGCAGTGTCTCGCTGAACCTCAGCCAAGTAGATATTGAAATGTTGTGCCAGCAAGCGATCGCTGCCCTCAACCAGATAGCGCACCGTCGCGATCAGCAGATTCAACTCACCATTGAGCCCGGCAACCGCATTTGGCTACTCGACAAAGACAAAATGCGCCAGATGCTCTATCACTTGGTCTTCTGTGTGGTGCAATCTTCTAGCCCCGACAGCGTTGTTCGCATCCATGTGTCTCGTCGTCAAAACACGCTGACGCTGACGGTCTGGGCTTCTCATCCCTGGCTGGGAGAAGGGTTAAGCCACCCTGGATTAGCGCTCAACTACTTTGAGGTAGGCAGCGATGCGCTGCGACCGCTGCACAAATCCCTCCAGATGGCGCATGGCTATGAAACGGCATCTAGCTGGAAGGTTGAGGATAGCTTGGAAGAAGATGAGTATTTTGAGCACGAACCCGCGGTTCAAAAATCTCCGCTCCAGCTAGATCGCTCTCGACAAAATCTAGGGCTGATCTTCAGCCGCCAGCTGGCCGAAATGCAAGGCGGTTCTATTGTCATTCGAGGGTCTGCTGAAGATGGCTACCGCTATGTGATTAAACTGCCTCAGATGCAGAGCCAGAACCCAGGCGTCAAAGAGTAGGCGTTTTTACTAGAGCTAAATCCCATGACGGTTACCCAGTCTCTCTCCAAACTGCCTTCCACTGTTGTGTTGGGTGCTAGCCATCAAGGGCTACAGCTAGACTCAACTTTGGCAGAATTGCCGCGTCACCACTGCCAAATTTCCGCCGAAGTCTTGGGACAAGCGATCGCCCAAATGTTTCAGCAGCATCCCCTATTGCCTGGGGCAATTTTGATGGCAGACGGACAATTTCTGGGCAGTCTCTCGCGGCAGCGGTTCCTAGAGGTCTTGCTCCATCCTCAGGGAAGTTGCCTATTTCTATCCCAGCCCCTCTCCGTTTTACACAGCTATACACGCCATAGCAGCAACCTCATCTTGCCAGTCACCACTACTATTGTGGTGGCAGCACAACTGGCCTTACGGCGATCGCCGCAAGAGCGCAATGAGCCGATCGTAGTGCAGCTTGACGCGCATACCTATCACCTGCTGGATGTCCATGAACTCAACAT
>DATNOY010001022.1:0-3562 GCA_036703495.1 Coleofasciculaceae cyanobacterium | reverse complement strand
ATATGGCGTCAACATTTTCTACACGGCTCCTACTGCTATTCGAGCTTTCATCCGCATGGGGGAACATTTGCCTAAAGCTCGTGACTTGTCTTCCCTGCGGCTGCTAGGCACAGTCGGTGAACCGATTAACCCAGAAGCCTGGATGTGGTATCACCGGGTGATTGGGGGCGAGCGTTGCCCGATTGTGGATACCTGGTGGCAAACGGAAACGGGTGGGATTATGATCACGCCGCTGCCTGGAGCGATCGCCACCAAGCCGGGTTCTGCTACACGGCCGTTTCCCGGCATTCTGGCAGAAGTCGTTGATTTGGAGGGCAATCCTGTGCCCACCAATGAGGGCGGATATTTGGCAGTGAAGCATCCCTGGCCTGGCATGATGCGAACCGTCTACGGCGACCCCGATCGCTTCCGCCGCACCTATTGGGAACATATTCCACCCAGAGATGGGCAATACCTCTACTTTGCTGGCGATGGCGCTCGTCAGGATAAGGAAGGTTACTTCTGGGTGATGGGACGCGTAGATGATGTGATCAGCGTCTCAGGGCATCGGTTAGGCACTATGGAAATTGAATCGGCGCTCGTTTCTCATCCCGCCGTGGCTGAAGCGGCCGTTGTAGGCAGACCTGACGAGTTAAAAGGTGAAGAAGTGGTCGCTTTTGTGACGCTAGACAGTACCTTTACTCCCAGCGATGCTCTCAGCAGCGAGCTGAAGAAGCATGTGGTTCAAGAAATTGGCGCATTGGCGCGTCCAGGCGAGATTCGCTTTAGCGATGCGTTGCCCAAAACCCGCTCCGGTAAGATTATGCGGCGATTACTGCGATCGCTGGCTGCGGGTGAGGAAGTATCAGGCGATACCTCAACCCTGGAGGATCGCTCTGTGTTAGATAAGCTGCGGGAAGGCACCTGAGCGATCGGGCAGTTAACCCGGCGGCAGGTTTAACCTTGCCTGCCCCCATGAGAACAAAGCCTGCGGCAGTTGCCGCAGGCTTTAGAAAATCAGGGTTTTGGGCTGTTCACCTGTAGAAGCTGTCGCTTAGGTGTGGGTCAATCCCTGGCTATTCTAGGGCTGAAACCGCTTCCGCACCTGGTAGCCTGCCGATTCGACTAGCTCATAGGACTGACCCATAGCCTGAGCAAATTCAGCTTCAACTCGCTCCAGGTCTTGAGGGGGAATTGCATGCCATTTTTCAAAGCTTTCCCAATGAATCACTAAAATCACTTCAGACAGGTCTTCTGGGCTAATCCACACCTCCTTGGTCAAAAAGCCTGGATATTTGGACAGCGCTTTCGTCCAAATCTCAGCATCTTTCTGGACATACTCTTCCCGTTTTTCAGGGTTCACACGAACTTTAAGCCATTCAATGACCATGCAGGTTTCCTTGCAGTTTTTGATGATACGTTAGGGGTTCTGTATTAGAAGCTTTCTGTTGCAGAAGCTAGAACGGCTCCGTCATTAGTAAAAACCATTCCTCTACCCCAAGGCAAATGCTAAGGATTGGAGTGCGGCTATCCGCACTTTGATCCTGTTTCAAATAGGACAGATTTGCCAAAATAGAACAGTTAGCTGAAAGCAGCCAGTCTTAACCGCTCAGTGCCTTGCCTCGATCTGGTTAGCCTCTTCAGACCGCTCACCGAGAATAGCAAAATCATCAATATGGATAGCAATAATATTCTGCAACAGCTTTTTCTGCTTGGTATTGGCACAACTTCCCTGGTTGCCGATAAGCTGCGGGAAGCGAGTGACCAGTTGGTCAAAGACGGTAAGCTTGATCCCGAACAGGCCACGAAGTTTGCCAATGATTTGATGCAAAAGCTCAAATCAGAGCAAGGCACCTGGGAAGAGCAAATGCAGCGACAGTTCCGGCAGATGCTGCAAGATCTGGGCGTGCCTCGCCAAAACGAAATGGATGAGCTCCGCGGTAGACTCGATCGCCTGGAACGTCAGGTGAGAGACTTGGAAAATAAGCTGTGGCGATAGGTGGGCGCTGTTGGGGATCCGGCGATCGCCCTAGCTAGCAAATCTTTTTTATTTTTAAAGTTTAGGTTTCGATTCTCTTTTACACTGAGGATTGGACTTGAAAACAGATAGGAGGATTGATTTTGCGGGAAATTCTCATCAGCTTTGGGGTGATGATGGTTTGCCTAGTGGTGCTGGTAGGAGCGCAATTTACCAATCGTGGTGGTGATGCCATTGCCGCCTCTCTGCCCACAACGCTTCAATCTAATCCAGCAGCAGTGAGTGCTTCTGCACCCGAACTGTTGGGTGCAATCGCCCAAGCTCCAAATTCCTCTAGCGCAGATGCAGCCGACCTCATGACAGAAGATAATCAATCGATCGTCACAACCCCCTCCGGACTCCAATATGTTGACATTGTGGAAGGTTCTGGAGCCACACCTACCACCGGACAAACCGTTAAGGTGCACTATACAGGCACCCTGGAGGACGGCACCAAGTTTGATAGCTCCCGCGATCGCAATCGCCCGTTTGAGTTCCGGATTGGAGCAGGACAGGTGATCAAAGGCTGGGATGAAGGGCTGAGCACCATGAAAGTGGGCGGTCAGCGCAAATTAATTATTCCTCCCAATTTGGGCTACGGATCCCGTGGCGCAGGCGGCGTCATTCCCCCCAATGCCACGCTGATCTTTGATGTGGAGCTGCTGGGAGTCAGCTAGGTCTTAAATTGACCAACCGCTCGTAAAGGCGCTCCTGTGGGGCGTCTTTGTTGGTTTTTATAGCGCTTCGCGGGCTTTCAAAAAATATTTTGGACTTACACCCTCTGCCACTACACCCTCTGATCCACTACACCCTCTGATCAATGGCTTTCAAAAAGGATCTGTCGCAGCTTAAAGTAGCCAATCTGGCAGGCTGAATAGTCACAGGTTTGCAAGTACTCAAGAGGATGCCATTCATTATGGCTAATGGATTCATGGTAGCTACCATCTTGGGGCGGCTGATCCGGCTCCATTCCTGTGACATCTGCATAGTAGAGGTAACAGATTTCATTAGTTTGAGTACCCACGATAAACTTACCTAAGGGTAAAACCTGGACTGTATAGCCTGCCTCCTCATACACCTCGCGTATGGCAGTCGCTGCGGGCGATTCTCCCGGATCGATCGCCCCCGTAATAGGACAGGGAAACAGCCTCAAGCGGCCATTGATGGCTGCATTGTCAATGCAGAGCGGCTGCTGTCGAATGAGCACGTCATATTGCTGCGGATTTTCGGCGCTATTTCTCAACAACAAGACGGCAACTGAATCTCTGCCCCTTCTTTCCAGATATTGAAATCCATCCGGGCTCTCTTTAACAGCAACCCATCGGGCTTGAAAGATGATCCGATCCGTATCCATTGATCCAGTTCAGTGGAGTGTAGTCTGTCCTGGCAATCATAGCAGGATCGCCCCTCAGCAGTGGCTACCGTTCTGTCAAGAAAATTTTGAGGGTCTTCGACCCGTCAAAATTTAACCCTAATCAACTCCCTGGCTTTCAGCTGCTCGTCAATGAATCCTTGACAGACCACTAGCGTTCTGGAGAAGCTAAATTGCGGAAGCGGGTAAACTGC
>DATNOY010001021.1:0-2621 GCA_036703495.1 Coleofasciculaceae cyanobacterium | reverse complement strand
GTCAGCAGCACCAAAATCAGTGTGGCTAGCGGAGACAGAGCGCCTGCTGCTAGAGCCGCAATCCCCGGTTGGTAGCCGAGCGTTGAGAAATAATCGACCCCAGTCAGGCACATGACTTGCCACCAGGGGTGCTTGCGGTGTGCTTCTTCCTTGCGGTAAGGGCCATCTTTGGTTTTGCGGTCTTCTTCCAGTAGCCAGTCGAGCAAGGGTCTGTGACGGTGGTGGGTTGGATTTGTGGGTTGAGCCATCAACGCTACTCCTGATGTATCGCTAGTATTTAGGGGGGCTGCAAAAACGGGATCAAGCGTTTCTTGAGGCAGAATTTATCGGTGAGATTGTCCTGGATAGGTTGTGCCGATGATGGACGTAGTGTATTCAGGTCAGCGCTTTAATAAAGGTTAGATCGGGATGAAGCTGGGGTGGTGCCGCAACTTTCAGCCAGGATGATTAAAAGCTTTTGAATCAAGACTGGAAGATTGTACCCCTTGCGCTTTCAAAACTCGCTATTTCCAGGTTAAGAAGTGCCAGATTGTTCTAAAATTGCCATCTCCTGCACGAAATCTACGAGACGGTGGGCCATTTCTAGTTTGCTGCAAGGATCAATTGCCACTTTTCTGCCCATCCGATCTAAAAAAATAGCCTGATTGTGCTCACTGCCAAAACCGCTGTTGGGTTGATCAATGGGGTTGGCGGCGATCGCATCGAGCTGTTTGCGCTGCAGTTTTTCTAACGCTGGGGTGAGGATCTCTCCGGTCTGAGCTGCAAACCCAATCAGGCGCTGGTGTGGCTGTTTCAAGGCGCTTAAACCAGCCACAATGTCTGGCACTGGCACGAGCGGCAGAGTGTCGGGAAGCGATCGCTTGGGCAGTTTTGCTGAGGAATACTCAGCCGGTCGCACATCGGCTACGGCCGCAGCCATAATCAGCCAGTCGGCTTCGGCAAAATAGCTGTGCAGGGCGTGCTGCATTTCAGCGGCACTGACAACGGCAACGCAACGAACGCCTTTTAAGGGGGACAGCAGCGCTGATTCCATGGGTGCATGCACGAGGGTCACGCTTGCCCCTCGATGCTGGGCAGCCTCAGCCAACGCCACCCCCATTTTGCCGGTAGCAGGGTTGCCGATAAAGCGGACGGGATCGAGATGTTCGCGAGTGCCGCCCGTGCTAATCAGGATCGACTGGCCTGCCAGATCCCGTTTGCCGCCCGTGTAGAGCAGCGATCGCACATGCGCCAAAATCTCGACTGGTTCTGCCATGCGCCCGGAACCCACGCGATCGCAAGCCAAAATCCCCTCTCCCGGATCCAGGGGATGATAGCGAGGATCGCTCAAAACTTGCCGCCAATTGCGCTGAACTGCTTGCTGTTGCCACATGTCGGTATTCATAGCGGGAGCCAGCAGCACAGGGCAAACGGAAGCCAGTACCGTGTTGGTCAACAGGTTATCGGCCATGCCCTGCGCCAGCTTTGCCAAGGTGTTGGCCGTCAGCGGCGCGATTACAAACACTTCTGCCCATTCGCCTAGATCAATATGCAGAGGGCGGGCATGCGGTTGCCAAAAGTCGCGATCAAGATACGCCGGATGGCGGCTGAGGGTGGCGATCGTCAGAGGAGAAATAAACTCCGTTGCGCCATCGGTGAGGATCACCCGAACTTCTGCCCCTGCCTTGGCTAGGGTAGAGACAACTTCACACACTTTATAGGCAGCAATGCCGCCAGTAATGCCAATTAAAATACGTCTGCCCTGAAGCATGAGAACCTGAAGTAGAAGAACCTGAAGTGAGAGAACCAGAATAGGGAGCCAGAATTAGGGAAATAGAGGGAGGGGATCGTCATTCTCCCAAAGCTTGAGTAGAGATGTCTATCTTTGATCCATAATCTGTTTGCGATAATCTCAGGTAACTACTACTGACAGAATTATGGAGCGCAAAAGCTGTTTGAAAGGATTGAAGAAAATCATTTTTGGGGCACTGCACGTTGACCCATTCAACTTTTCAAACCAGCACTCGTTCCTCTGGTTGAGGTGCGTCTAAGATGACGGTTGAAGAAGCACTTGCTCTGTTAGATACCCTCTTGCAGCAGGAGCCGCTGAACGATATTCAGGAGCAAATTTTCCGCTATTGCTGGCAGGGGGAAACCTATGCTGATATGGCAGAGAGCATGGGGTATGACGCAGGCTATATCAAAGATACAGGTGCAAAACTCTGGAAATTGCTCTCGGATGCGCTGGCCGAACGGGTCACAAAAAGTAATGTTCAGTCTGTTCTGAAGCGTCAAGTGCGATCGGTGGCCGCTGCTCCAGGGGCTGTTGCTCTAGGGGCTGTTGTTTCAGGAAATGTGGGCGATGAGTCTGCCCATGAGGCGGCGATCGCCCTGGAATCCCCCGTAGGCGCAGTCCCTCCACCCTCCTCCAAATCACTTCCCTGGGTGGACTGGGGGGAGGCGATCGATGTTTCTACCTTCTATGGGCGCACGGTTGAACTGGCAACCCTGAAGCAATGGATTTTGGAAGAAGGCTGCCGCTCGATCTCTTTGTTAGGCATGGGCGGCATTGGCAAAACGGCGTTGTCGGTGAAGCTGGCAGAAGAAATATCCCATGAGTCGGAATCAGCTCATCCTCGCCC
>DATNOY010001020.1:0-3528 GCA_036703495.1 Coleofasciculaceae cyanobacterium | reverse complement strand
TATGACGAACAAAATATTGAGGAGCTAACGGCCGAAAAGGCAAAACTGGAAACTCTGGTGTCTACGATCGCCGATGGAGCGGTTTTGTTAGATACCGATATGAATGTCATTCTTACTAACCCAACCGCCAAGCGAATTTTTGGCTGGGAAAGCAATGAGGAAATTATTGGTAAGAACGTCCTCTATCACATGCCCAATGCCGTTAAAGTGGAGCTTACCCGCCCCCTCTATCAGCTAGCCTCAGGCAGTGCTTCTGCCGAACTCAAGGAAGGGGCAGAATTCCGCATCACTATCCCGGATCCAATCAATCGCACAGTACGAATTTTGTTGAATACGGTTTTGGATCAATACCGCGAAAACATTCGAGGGATTGCCATTACCGTGCAGGATATTACCCGCGAAGTGGAGCTAAACGAAGCTAAGAGCCATTTTATTAGCAACGTTTCCCATGAGCTGCGCACCCCCCTGTTCAACATCAAATCCTTTATTGAAACTCTACATGAGTATGGTGAAGATCTTACTGAAGTAGAGAAGCGAGAGTTCCTGGAAACGGCCAATCGAGAAACCGATCGCTTAACCCGCCTCGTCAACGATGTCCTCGATCTTTCCAAGCTGGAATCCAACCGGCGCTACAACCTTGAACCCGTTGAAATCATCCAACCCATCGAGCAAACGCTACGAACACACCGCCTGAATGCCAGAGATAGAGGCATTGAGCTAGTTCAAGACATTCAGCCCGATTTGCCGGCTGTCTTGGGCAACTATGATCTGCTGCTGCAAGTCTTTTCTAACCTGGTAGGCAATGGGCTGAAATTTACGCAAGCGGGCGGGCAGGTGGCTATTCGGGCCTATCTTCTGCAGCCAGAATCCGCCAATCGCCTGCCAACCCAGGTCAGAATCGAGGTAGCTGATACAGGCATTGGCATTGATCCAGAGGATCAGCAGGCTATTTTCGATCGCTTTTTCCGGGTGGAAAACCGGGTGCATACGCTAGAAGGAACGGGCTTAGGACTATCGATCGTTCGCAATATTATCGAAAAGCATCACAGCCAGGTGCATCTCGTCAGTGAAGTGGGAGTAGGCACCACCTTCTGGTTTGACTTGAGTATTTACCAAGAGGGTGCCTCTCTGTTTGGTGAAAAGCCACTTGAGCCAGACGCCCTTGAGGTGCCCGAAGCCAGCGTTAGCTCCTGAAATCATCCGTCAGCCACTTGCCCTGGCTCACTGCCATTAAATAATTCAAACATCTGCCGACAAAACAGCTTCAGCTTCTCTTTCACTTCATCGGAAGGGGCAGTGGTGCCTACAAACTGCCAATTCTCCACCGTCGAGAGTCGCCACTGCTCCCCTGAGTGCGTGAAGCCTGCTGCCTCGATGCCAATCACCCGCCGAGAGCCGGCTATCGGATCTTCATAGAAGCGAATTTGGGTGAGAATGCTACGACCCTGAACAGACCGGCTCCAGCCCGGTAAATGAAAACCAATATCAATGGAATCCGGATCAATCATGTCCCGCGTATCCGGATCATTAGCCCAAGGTTTGAGGTCTGCTCGCGCATCCGGGAATTGCGCCTTAAACAGGGTGACAACGGCAGCAATTTTAGTAGCCACCTCTACACCAATCGCTTGTTCTGCTGCATTCACTCCAGATCACTCCTAAACCTTTGTCACATTATGTGTCGATCTCTTCGAGAATGGGCAGTACTTGCTGATACGGTTCTTGAAAATTACCGACTAAAGGCATAGGAAAATCCGAGTCTCTACGGAAGGCTAAGCCTAAAAACAGCCCGATCCCCTATAAAAATTTGGGAAAAAATTGCGGATGGTACTTACAAGGAATCAGTGCTGCTAAGCCAAGATAATATCTAGGGTACTGAATGGAAAACGCTTGAGCGACTGCAAACTCATAGGCTTCCAGCCTAACAAGTTGAGTGGTTCAATTTGCAACTCCTTCAAGGATTGTTTGCAAACTATTAAAGCCCAATTTTTATCTAATCAACGTGAATTTAATAAAACCCAAAACTTATTCTTTGAAAGTGCAGCAATGCCGCGCTTTCAGAAATTAAAAGTTCGATTTTAATTAATTTGTGATCTTAAGTTCTTCAGCTTTGGAGAACTTAGAGAACCGTTTAGAGAGTGGATCGCACTTTGTAAACCATTTTCCAATGGGTATATTGCCCACACACCCCATTTTTAATAATATCCTCAATTTCAATTGCAAATCCATGACATCTTATCGCAGAGCAGATGCTGCTTTTGACCAAGTCATTGCTCAAATTCCGCCTGAATCAAAAAACACTTTAACTACCGCTCAGCTCAATGCCCTGAAGCTCGCCTTTCGGCAAGTGAATTGGAAAAGCAATCCTGCAATTAATATCCGGTTATCTATCCCGATCTGCAAAAGCGGTTTCTATGTCGTCTTCCTGGCAGGACGGGAACGGCGCGCTCAGCCACGACGGCGAGCTGAAATGCCGCACTATCAACGCCAAGCGATCGCAGGATTGGTTATTCTAACGCTTTCACTCGGCAGCGCAGCCGCACTGAGTTATGCAGCCCTCTCCCTCATGTTTCAAGCGTCTCAGCGCGATAATATTCACCCAACTGCCATTCCCTGGTTAAAAACCCAGAGCGCCTGTGAACAAACGGGGCGAACTTGGGAAAGTAATCAATGCTGGGATCAGGGACATAGTCCAGATTTCTGACCAGATTTCTGACCAGATTTCTGAATAGACGAAGCAAGGAACCTACTGTTGCAAAGAAACTTAACTTGGCAACTTCATCGAGTTCCCCCTCAAGCAGGAAGCTTAATCGCTGGCTCTCAGGATAGCTTCATGAATGTACATCAGCAATCGCATTTCCCTAATAGATGCGTTAGCGTTAATTTAGTTTCACGACAGATATAGCGGCTGTACAGGTAGATTAGTGTCCTGTATGAGAGGCATCGTTATTCTTTAGCCTTTGTCGCTACAGGGCTCAGAAAAGCGATCGCAAGGTTAAATTCGGCTTCGCTTCATTGATTTGTTGCAATCCGTTTTCAGGAGCAGATTCTATGATTATTGCCAGGAAACCCGGCGTGAACCCTACGAGTCAGGGTTCCAGAGACGAGGCTTTGGTACTGTGGTTTGAGGAAGTGGGGATTGCTGATATTCCTTTAGTTGGCGGCAAGAATGCCTCTCTCGGAGAGATGATTCAGCAACTTGAGCCTGAAGGCGTCAACGTTCCTACCGGCTTTGCAACTACTGCCTACGCCTTTCGCTACTTTATCCGGCTAGCGGGGCTAGAAGAACAGCTCCGTCAACTGCTGTCTGATCTGGATGCAGCGGATATGGATAATCTCCAAGAGCGAGGCAAACAGGCGCGATCGCTGATTTTTCATACGCCTTTTCCACCTGAACTAGAACAAGCCATTACAGAATCCTACATTCAGCTGTGTCAGCGATATGGTTCTCCGCACGAGGTTTGCGATACCCTGGAGACCGATCGCCAAGCCGATTGCCTGCACCACACCAGCGATGTAGATGTGGCAGTG
>DATNOY010001019.1:0-5818 GCA_036703495.1 Coleofasciculaceae cyanobacterium | reverse complement strand
TCAACATCGCCTATTGGCAAATTCGGGGGCTAGAAACGCAGGTTCGCTATGAACGGAATCAGGTGCAGATGATCCAAATGGAAAAAATGGCGAGTTTAGGTCGTCTAGTGGATGGGGTTGCCCATGAGATTCTTGACCCGGTAGGCTTGATCTGGGGCAATTTGAGCCATGTTTCCACCTATACCCATCAGCTCCTGGAACTCCTAGCGGCTTACACCCACCATTTTCCTGAGGTGCCGGAGGCGATCGCCCAGATCCAGGAGGAAATTGAACTGGAGTATTTACAGCAAGATCTACCGCAAACCCTCATCAGTATGCGGGCAGGAGCCGAGCGCCTCAAGAAACTGGTCACCAGCCTGCAAAACTTTTGCCACGTTGATGATGTCTATCCCAAGCCAGCAAATCTGCACGAAGCCTTAGACAGCATTTTACTTTTGCTGAAAAGCCGCCTGAGCGGGGAAATTGAGATGATCCGCAACTACGGTCATCTGCCGCCAATCACCTGCTACGCCGGACAACTCAATCAGGTTTTTATCAACATTCTGACCAATGCGGTTGATGCGTTGCTCAACCAATCCGTCCGCCAAGGCTTAGCAAAAGAATTGGGTCAGCAGCAAGCAATCCCAGCCGCTAAACCTCAAATTACAGTCACAACTCAGATCTGCTCCCTGCCGGATGCTGACCCAACCAGCAGCCGCTGGGTATCAATTCGGATTGCAGACAATGGCCCTGGCTTATCGGCGGCAGGACGTCAACAGATTTTAGAAGCTTTTTCGGTTGAAAAACGAGCTGCCAAGGAAACCAGCCTGGGTGTCAGCTACCAAATTGTTACTGCAAAACATGGGGGGCAGCTTTATTTGCGATCGCCTCAGAGATCAGACTCCCTGAACAGCGGCTGTCCTTGCAATTTGGGCAACAGCAGCGGCACAGAATTTGAAATTTTACTTCCCCTCAGCTGATCGCCACCCGCAGCAATCTCCATCCGCAGCAAAATGGCGCACTGTTGAGCAGGCAGCATACGATAGGACGGCTACTGAACGCGATCGCTGGTGACTTGCGTCGCAGATTCCTGGCTAGCGTACATCGCCTGCAGCACATAAGCCGGATCAACCCAGTTGCCGTCGTACTTTAAGCCCCAGTGCAGGTGAGGTCCAGTCGTGCGTCCGCTCATTCCCACTCGACCAATTCTGGATCCTGCAGTCACTTGTTGACCTTCATAGATTTGAATTCCCCCTTCTCGATCGATCATCGAGAGTCCCCGGTCATCTTTTTCAACATGCCCTTCCATGTGGCAGTAGATGTGCGTCCAGTTGCCCGATTCCACAACAACAGAGGTGCCGCAATTGCTGTTGTCCGACACTTCTACCACCTTGCCGCTCCACCAATTGCGGACATAGCTGCCTTCGGGTGCTGCCATGTCTAACCCGTAGTGAAATTCTTGACTATAGCCGCCACTGGGAGAGGATCGATAGCCAAATGGCGAAGTGTAGGCTTGAAAATTTTCCACCGGGAAAGAGGCTCCATGCCAAGCACTAGCTGCTGCCGCAACTTGAGCCGACGAAATTTGCGAAATGGGCTGCTGTGGCTGGTTGGCTGCCCCTGCATTCAATGCCAATGTCTCAGGTTGAGAGGGAGCAGTATCGACCCCAAAATCTAGGGCGGTTGCAGAGTGGGCAGGGTTAGCTTTGCCGGATGAAGGTTGAGCCGGAGCAATGCGAGAATTTGCAAGGCGATCGGCGGGTGGCGTCCCACTGTTGGGAGGAATTAGCTGCGGATGGCGATCATTATGGGTTTGAGACGACACTCCGTTGAGGTCTAGTGCTCTAACCATTTGCTGACTGGCTTCCATCACGACCAAGCCAGATAATCCAATACCAGCGAGCAGCAGTAGTCCTTTGCCTAAATATCCAGTCTTACGGTTCATCATGAGTCGCGAAGGTGTTTGTTCAAGTTCCTCACAGAGTTAACCCCCTAGTTTTCTACGACTTAACGCATTTCCGCCAAACTTCTGGGCAGTCGGGAAAAACTAGACGCCAGAAAAACTAATATGTCGTTTAAGGGTGCGCCTAGCGCTGGGTGAATGAAATGCCCGAACAAAAATCTAGGTCAACCAGAACAGGTAAATTTACCCAAATTCTGAATCTCCAAATAGCCAATTTATAGACCAAGCACATCATCGGGTCAACCATCAAGAATAGTCGAGCCATTGGGCAAATGTACTAGAGATTTTGTTAACTTTGTTTAATGCAGCTTTAATAATCTTTACATAAACAATCGCCGGATCGCCTGGCTGTTTGAGTTAGTTTCGCATTGTCATTGACCTCTCGGATCTTCACCTCCTCACCTCGGATCGCAGCATGAGTTTACCGGAATCTAGCAAGCTACAATTTAGCCCCGATCTCACCATTTGCCGAATTTTGAACGGGATGTGGCAGGTATCTGGAGGGCATGGTTCAATCGATCCTCAAAAAGCGATCGCCAGCATGTTTGCCTATTTTGATGCCGGCTACACCACCTGGGATTTAGCCGATCACTACGGCCCTGCCGAAGATTTGATGGGCGAATTCAGACGCCAGCTGGCAGCTGCCAGAGGGGAAGCGGCTCTGTCCCAAATTCAAGCTTTCACAAAATGGGTACCCCGAGCGGGACGGATGACCCGGCAGATCGTAGAACACAACATTGATATTGCGCTGCGGCGAATGGGCGTCAACCGCCTCGATTTAATGCAGTTTCACTGGTGGGACTACAAGAACCTCCATTACCTGGATGCTTTAAAATACATGGCAGCGCTCCAGGCAGATGGAAAGATTAAACACCTAGGTTTAACCAATTTTGATACAGAACACCTAAAGATCATTCTGGATAATGGCATTCAGATTGTTTCTAATCAGGTGCAGTACTCGTTGATCGATCGCCGCCCTCAAGTTGAAATGGGAAAGCTTTGTAAAGAGTGCGGCATTCAGCTATTTGCCTATGGCAGCCTCTGTGGGGGATTGCTCTCAGAAAAATATTTAGGTCAGTTAGAGCCTGGACGCTGGGATTTAGCGACCGTTTCGCTGAGAAAGTATAAGCAAATAGTGGATGCGTGGGGAGGTTGGAAGCTGCTACAGCAACTGCTGACTGTCCTAGAAGCGATCGCCCAAAAGCACAGGGTTTCGATCGCCAACGTTGCGGTTCGCTATGTGCTCGATCAGCCTGCTGTGAGCGGAGCCATTGTGGGAACACGGCTGGGCATTGCAGAGCATATTCAAGATAATTCCAAGGTCTTTAGCCTTTGCTTAGATCAAGATGACTATGCTCAAATTGAATCGGTGGCCAGTCGATCGCGCAACTTGCATGAGTTAATAGGGGACTGTGGAGATGAATATCGCCGGTAAGAAAAAAAGCGGTTGGCTGCTCGCAAAATCTCAGTAGGATTACTAACTTCACACTCCCCTAATGTGAGATCGCAGCTTCTTCAAGGAATCGACTAGGCATTTGCACTGCCAATACAATATAACGGGGGTGTGAGCGAGGACTGTAGAGTAGTGATACAGGGTGTATCCAGCGACCAGGATGTATTGTTTGAGTCCAAAAGGCTTGAATACAACCATCTGCAGCTGTTTAGTTATGCCAGATTTCAGCTTTTGTAGTCTGCCCTGTGAATTCCTATGACGATCGCATCTTCCTCCAGTGGTATGTTGGCGACCTTGACCCAGGCAAATCGTAAGGGCGATCTGACGAATCGGGTACGAGATTTGCCAGTCCCCCAGTTTGTCGATCTGTTAGATCAAATCACCCGCGAGTTTGAACAATTTCTCCGGGCGATTGACATGATCAACAACGAAGCCTTGGAGACAATGCTGGAGCAAATCCTGGAGGCCTTCACGCTGAAAATTGGACAAATCCTGCAGGCCGATCGCACAACTATTTATCTTGTTGATGAAGAAAAACAGCAGCTTTGGTCTAAGGTGGCTCAAGGTGAAAATGGCAAACCTCTAGACATTCACTTGCCCTTGACCGTGGGGATTGCCGGACATGTAGCCGCAACAGGACAGTGCTTAAACATTGCCGATGCTTACAACCACCCGCTGTTCAACCGAGAGATTGATCAGCGCACTGGCTACCATACCCGCAATGTTCTCTGTATGCCCATCTTCAGCACCAAGCATCGCGTGGTAGCGGTGGTGCAGCTGTTGAATAAGCTCGGTGGCGATCCGTTTGATCGCAGCGATGAACAGCGCTTCCGGGAATTTGCGGCATCAATGGGCATCATTCTAGAGAGCTGTAATTCCTTTTATGTGGCAGCTCGCAATCAGCGGGGGGTAGCGGCTCTGCTGAAGGCAACCGCTTGTTTGGGGCAAAGTTTGGATTTGGAAAAGACGCTGCGATCCGTGATGAACGAAGCGCAACATCTCATGCAAGCCGATCGCAGCACCCTATTTTTATGGGATCGCGAGCGTCATGAACTTTGGTCTAAAGTGGCGACAGCCGATGGCTCCACCGTGATCGAGATTCGGTTGCCTGACGATCGCGGCATTGTCGGCTATGTGGCGGCTACAGCCAGAACGTTGAATATTCCCAATGCCTATGAAGATCCTCGCTGGGATCCGACCGTTGATCGGCAAACGGGCTATCAGACGCGTACCATCCTCTGTATGCCCGTCTACAACTCAGAGGGCACGCTGATCGGCGTGACCCAGCTGATCAACAAAAAGCAGGGCAGCTTCACCACATCCGATGAAGAATTCATGCGAGCTTTCAATATTCACGCAGGCATTGCTTTAGAAAATGCCCAGCTGTTTGAGCGGGTGCTGTTAGAAAAGCAGTATCAGAAGGATATTTTGCAAAGTCTGTCCGATGCCGTGATTTCCACAGACATGCAAGGCAGAATTGTCACCATTAACGAGGCTGCCTTGAGCTTGCTAGGCTGTCCGCTGCAGGGCGATGACGGACGGCAGCAGGCGCAGCGTTGGCGAGATAAGCTGATTCATCGCCTGGTGTGGGAAGTGGTGCCGATCGACAATCTGCAAATGCGCTTAGAAGATAGCCTGAACGTTGGCGCAAAACACTATGTGCCTGAGCAAAGCTTGACGGTAGGACTCTACGAGGACTTGAAAACCGCTAGCGTCAGCCTGGCTATCCGCGATCGTAGTCATCCTGAACAGTATGTTCTTTGGAATGACCGGAATGAACCCACGCAGGCGATCGGCCGCTGGGAAGATCGGGAGTTCTCCATCCCCAGCCCGCTCCTGCCTTCGCAGGTTCACCCGATTGAACGGAGTATTAATCTCACGGTCAATCCGCTAACCAATCCGGAGGGTGGCGTCCGCGGGGGCTTAGTGGTGCTGGAAGACATCAGCCAGGAAAAACGGATGAAGGCCACCATGTATCGGTACATGACCCCTGGCGTTGCCGATCGGGTGATGGCCTTAGGCGAAGATGCCCTAATGGAGGGCGAGCGCAAAGAAGTCACCATTCTCTTCTCAGATATTCGCAGCTACACCTCTCTCACGGAAAAAATGGAAGCTGCCCATGTCGTGTCGTTGCTCAATAACTACTTTGAGACGATGGTTGAAGCTGTATTCAACTATGAGGGGACGCTCGATAAATTTATTGGGGATGCGCTGATGGCTGTGTTTGGCGCACCTTTGCCCTTAGAAAATCACGCTTGGATGGCAGTACAGTCGGCGTTAGATATGCGGCAACGGTTGGCAGAATTTAACCAAAAGCGGCGGCTCACCTCTCAACCGCAAATCCGGATTGGCATTGGGCTAAGCTCTGGAGCAGTGGTATCGGGCAACATTGGCTCCCAGCGACGCATGGATTACACGGTGAT
>DATNOY010001018.1:0-5843 GCA_036703495.1 Coleofasciculaceae cyanobacterium | reverse complement strand
GCGCGATCGGCTTCTACTCCGGCCGGGCTTCCCAGTTTCACCTTCACGGCTTTCACGGTTGTGAGCGCTAGCCAACTCCGCATCCGCTGCTGAGCGGCTTCCGGCGTGCTAATGCCAATTGTCACAGAAGTGGGGACAATCCGAGTCTGATCGAGCCCCCAAAGCTGCCACAACGGTAAACCGACTCGTTTACCCAACCAGTCATGCAAGGCCAGATCTAGCCCTGTCCAAACGGCAGAAGGTAAGTGCAAATCTTGCAGGAGATGCTCAATTTTCTGGCGATCGCAGGGGGTGACAGAGGTGAGCAAGGGCGCGATCGAGTGGAACTTGGACAGCAGGATCTCTGTCGTTTGAGGGTGGCTGCCTACTGAAAAGGGAGACGCTTCTCCCCAGCCCTCAATGCCATCCTGCTCGATTCGCAACCAAATGTTGGTGGTTTGTGCGGTGGTGCCCCGGCTAATGGTAAGCGGGACACGCTTGTGAACCGTAAATGTCTCAACCTGGATGTGCATGAGTTTGAATCAGTACCTCGTGATACAAAGACATGATATTATTCCCTCTAAACTTCACGAGGCTTTTAGCAGAATTTTTAGGCTGAAAAGCGGCTTTAGATTGGGCGATCGCGCCTTCATCGTTTCCAGTATCCTTTCCAGCGTTGATTTCGGCATTCTTCACTTTATTGATTTTCATTCTATCGGCACCCTATTTCTGTGATTCAAACTTCTATTTCCCCAAGAAATCGCATGTTCGTGAAAACAAGCCAGTTAGAAAAGTGGAGAAATCGAAATCTTTACTACTACCGAGATCTGGAAAAGCTCTATCAGTTTTTGGTGCGATCGAACTCTACGGTTCTGGAGTTGGGTTCAGGGACAGGAAATTTGCTAGATGCCGTCCAACCCAGCTATGGCTTGGGGGTAGATATTAGTGAACTGGCGGTTGAACAAGCGAAAGAGAAATTTCCCCACCTGGATTTTCGGGTAGAAGATGCAGAAGAAGTCAACCCTAGCCAGCTGTTTGATTACATTCTTTTGGCTAACACGATTAGCTATATTCAGAACGTTCAAAAGACGCTTCAGAATGTTCAGAAAAGCTGTAATCCTTCTACACAGCTGGTCTTGACTTATCACAATCCGGCCTGGGAGGTGATTCTTAAGCTAGCTACATTGATTGGTCAGCGGATGCCGCTTCCCGAGCTGAACTGGCTCAGTTTTGAAGATGTAGAAAATTTGCTCAACCTGTCTGGGTTTGAGGTGGTTTATCACGGTAAGCGGCTGTTGCTCCCCAAGATGGTGCCCCTGGTTTCCTGGTTTTTTAACCGGGTGCTGGCTCCTCTGCCGCTAATCAATCGGTTCTGTCTGAATGAGTATGTGGTGGCTCGCCCGCATCCTGGCAATGCTACCCTGCAAGCTCAGGTGCAGCAGATGACTTGCTCGGTGATTGTTCCGGCTCGCAATGAGGCAGGCAATATTGAGAACTGTGTTGCTCGGATGCCGCGCCTGGGCAAACACACTGAAATTATTTTCATTGAAGGGCATTCCAAAGATGGCACCTGGGATGAGATTCAGCGCGTCCAGGCAAAATATGCCGACCAGTGGGATATCAAAATTGCTCAGCAAACTGGCAAAGGCAAAGGCAATGCGGTTCGCCAAGGTTTTGATATGGCAACGGGCGATGTCTTCATCATCCTGGATTCTGATTTGACGGTGCGCCCAGAAGATTTGGGGTATTTCTTTGAGGCGATCGCCTCTGGCTACTGCGAAATGGCCAACGGTTGCCGCCTCGTCTATCCCGTCAGCAAAATTGAAATGCCGTTGCTCAATCGCATGGCCAATCGCTTTTTTGCCTGGTTGCTCTCCTACCTGCTCAACACGCGCATCAAGGACTCGCTCTGTGGCACAAAGGCCATCTCTCGCGACAACTATCTGAAGCTGGCGGCCAATCGCGCCTACTTCGGTGATTTTGACCCATTTGGCGATTTTGATCTGCTGTTGGGTGCTGCTAAACTCAGCCTCAAAATCAAAGATATTCCGGTGCGCTATGTTCCCCGGCAATATGGCAGTTCCAACATTCAGCATGTCAAGGAAGGGCTAAATCTCTTCAAAATGTGCCTCTACGCTGCTCGAAAAATTAAATTTAGCTAGGGCAACGGGAATCGAATCTGCGCAATTTTGGGGTGTGGGCTTAGTTCCAAAATTTTGGACTTTGCGATCTTTTTGAGATCTTATTGTTTGACTTTGGACTAACTTGACTTTAGACTAAATCGCGTCAAATTTTCTGAAAGCCTCGCGGAGCGAGGCTTTCAGAAAATTTGACGCGGGAAAATGGGTTTGCCACGAAACGCTCTCAGCGCTTCGCGGCGTGATCGAGCAAATTAGTCCAAACTTCAGCTATTGAGCCTGCGATCCTAAAGCGGACTGGTCGCATTCGTGCGGCTAATGCGGAAGCTATAGTCTTCTCCATTGCCCTCTGCGCTGGTAAAACGCAGATAGTATGTCCCAGAACTGAGCGTGGGTGCCAGTAGCGTACTGGTCTGATCTTCGTTGACGTTGACGAATAGGTAACTGCCATTCGCCTTTTTAACGACGTTGCCACTCTGGTCAAGCAACGTCAAGGCGATCGGATTGCTAAAGCTGTTGTTGGTCACCCGGGTTACCACTCGGCTCGTGTCCCCAATGTTGAACTTGTAGATATCAGTGTCATCCGAGCCAACGCTGCCAGAGCCGCTTTTGGTTTGCCCCAGGCTAAGGCTACCCAAATTTTTGGCATCGTCCAATGAACTGCTGCCACCCGATGACGAACCGGTAAACAGGTTGAGGCTATAATCCTCATCTTTGGCATTTTTACCAGCACTCTGAAGCCGCAAAAAGTAAGTGCCTTTGGCTAAGTTGGGTTCTGTCAGGGTGAAGGTTTTACCGGCTTTAATGTTGGAAAACAGGGGTTTGCCATTGCTGCCAGTGACGCTCCGTCCACTGGTATCAAGAACTGTGACGGCGATCGGTTGGTTACCATCGCTTTCATTCTTCAGCTTCGCTGAAAAGCGGGTGCGGCCGCCAATCTTGAATTTAAAAAAGTCAAGATCTTTCCCACCCACATCGCCAGAGAAGTTATAGCTCTTGCTGGACTTGAGGGTGCCAAGGTCTTTGGCATCGTCTTGGTTATCCCCAAACTCGCTGCGTCTGGAGGAAAAGCTGAGCCGACTGCTGCCGGAAAACGGGCTGGCGGGAGCCAGAGTACGAAATGTCTTGTTCGTTACCATGTGCATTGCTTGCTGTAAAAACGATTTGGAATAGACTTGCTGTGCCTGGTGACTTGCTAATTTTTGGGGGCTAGCTTTTGAAAGTTGCGCTGCTGTGCCTTAGCCTTTGTCTCTCAGAAATGAAGAAGATTCAACGGGGTTTGTGACACTTACCCAGAGGCTCGCACTGAGACCGCATCCTCCTGATCCCCTCCCAGACGCGGTTTGCCGATCCAATGTTCCCTGCGTTTTGGCAACCCCTCGGGAAAGTGATGAGGAAACGCTTTGCAGCAATGCCAAATCGCTTCCCTCAAGCGCGATCGCCCAGGGATGATCTATCCTGAAGATTCGACTGTCGATTGCGGAAAGGCTATGGCTTATTACCAGCAGTTCATCAAGGTTCAGACTCAAGGCAAAACGCTGCACAAAATTACCTCGAAGGTTGCCTCTGTTGTAGCGGAGTCTGGGGTGCAGACTGGACTATGCACTGTGTTTTTACGCCACA
This sequence comes from Coleofasciculaceae cyanobacterium, assembly GCA_036703495.1. Classification (GTDB taxonomy): domain Bacteria; phylum Cyanobacteriota; class Cyanobacteriia; order Elainellales; family Elainellaceae; genus Drouetiella. The sequence continues at coordinate 2,103 of DATNOY010001018.1, read as the reverse complement.
CCTCGGCTAGTCTGATCATTCAAGAGAATGCCGATCCAGATGTTTTGCTCGATTTGTCAAATTTTTTGGCGAAGCTGGTGCCCGAGAGCGATCGCTATATCCATAGCACCGAAGGCCCAGATGACATGCCCGCCCACATCCGCACAGTTTTAACCCATACGTCAGAGCAGATTCCCATTGCCAACGGCAGGCTGGTTTTGGGCACCTGGCAAGGAATTTATGTGTGGGAACATCGCAACCACAGCCACCTTCGCGAACTCGTGGTGCATATTATGGGTGAGTGAATTACTTAGGAACGTGAAGTTGATAAAACCTAAAACTTAATTTTTGAAAGCACAGCAGTGTAGCGCTTTCAAAAATTAAAAGTTTGGTTTCAATTAGTTCGTAATCCTGAAAGCAGACGATTTGGGACAGGGATTGTAACGAATTCTCAGCTCCAGTCCCTATGAAACAGTCCCTATGAAACAGCCTCTATGAAACAGCAGAAAGCTCGTTGACCATTTTGACTCGCCCCTTGCGAACCGCATAGAGCAACCGATCAATAGCAAACCGCTCTTCATCACTAAGAGACTCGGTTAATAAGGCAGCCTGTAAACCATGTCGGTCAGCCAGTGTAATTCGACCAGACAAGCTGACTTGAACAAACAGTTCAGCAATGGCGAATTCGAGCAAATAGGTTCGAGTAGGCATCCAGCTAGCAATCAACTCTATGCTACCTATAGTCGCCTGTTTTCCTCTGTTGAAAGGTGATTACACGCAAGTTGAAAAGTGACCTCTGTCACATCAGAGACGTGATCGATGGCACAGGAGGTAGCGATCGCTGCCAGCGACGAGTTTTTACAGAACGTAACAGGATTGTGAGTGAAGGTCAGACTGCGTTTTAGACTGAGTTACTACTGGCAACGTTCCGCTGGCACCTTTCAACCTTAAACCTCTACTCAACGTTAAACCGCTATGTTTCCGATTCAGCGTCCTCGCCGTCTGCGTAACCATCCTCAACTCCGGCGGATGGTACAAGAAAATCTCCTGACCACCAATGATTTGATCTATCCCCTGTTTGCTGTGCCGGGTGAAGGATTTGCCAAAGAAGTGAAATCTATGCCGGGTGTCTACCAGCTCTCCATTGACAAAATTGTGGAAGAAGCCAAGGAAGTCTATGACTTGGGAATTCCTGCCATCATTTTGTTTGGTATCCCTGCCGATAAAGACATGGATGCGACCGGAGCCTGGCATGATCATGGCATTGTTCAGCTTGCAGCAACGGCGGTCAAAGAAGCAGTGCCCGACCTGATTGTGATGGTGGACACCTGCCTGTGCGAATACACGTCTCACGGGCACTGTGGCTACTTGCAAGTAGGCGATCTGACGGGACGCGTCTTGAATGATCCAACTTTGGAACTGCTGAAGAAAACTGCTGTCTCCCAGGCCAAAGCTGGAGCAGATATTATTGCTCCGTCTGGCATGATGGATGGGTTTGTCCAGGCTATCCGGGCAGGGCTAGATGAGGCAGGTTTCCAGGACATTCCGATTATGTCTTATGCGGCTAAGTATGCCTCAGCCTACTACGGTCCTTTCCGCGATGCGGCTGAGTCGGCACCTCAGTTTGGCGATCGCCGCACCTATCAAATGGATCCTGCCAACGGTCGCGAAGCCATCAAAGAAATTGAGCTAGACATTGCCGAAGGGGCAGACATGCTGATGGTCAAGCCTGCTTTAGCCTATATGGATATCATCTGGCGGGTGAAGCAAGCCACCCAGCTGCCGGTGGCTGCCTACAACGTCTCGGGCGAATACTCCATGATTAAAGCAGCTGCCTTAAACGGTTGGGTAGACGAGCAGCGAGTGGTGATGGAAACGCTGCTGGGCTTCAAGCGGGCTGGTGCCGACTTGATTCTCACCTATCACGCCAAGGATGCTGCTCGTTGGCTAAATGCATAGGGGATCTAATGCATAGGGGAACGATAGCTTGAATTAACGGGATGCTGTGCGAGTAGAAAATTGGCTGTCGATCGCCCCCAGCGCCATTAAGGTAATTTTTTGGGCAGGGGTAAGATTGGCAGCACCCGTAATGTTCATGCCTTCGTAGGGGCGATCGATCTTGAG
>DATNOY010001017.1:0-6235 GCA_036703495.1 Coleofasciculaceae cyanobacterium | reverse complement strand
AACAAGCTTTTGACTTGATTAGCATCCACGAAGAGCAACTCGGAACACATCTGCTAAACTATTTGAACAGCAAACCTAATGTTCGGGTGATTGGACAACCCACTGCCGATCGCATCCACCGAGTGCCAACAATTGCCTTTGTGGTAGATAGTGTTGATAGCTCCACAATTCCACCCCAAATTGATCCCCATAAGATTGGCATCCGGTACGGTGATTTTTATGCCAAGCGGTTGATTGCAGATCTGGGGTTGCAAAGCCAAGGAGGTGTAGTGCGTGTCAGTATGGTGCATTACAATAGTCTAGAAGAGGTCGATCGCCTGATCGAATGTCTTGACTGGGTGTTCTAGGATGGGTGCGTTGAGCTACCAGCATCCACCTAGCGCCGCTAAAGCTGCATCTCGATTATGCCACCCTTCAGCGTAAGGCGAGTTCTGATCACGTGAAGCGGCTCTTTCATCAATTACTTTGCAGGCTAAATCATCGTCAGATTCATCCCAATACAGGCTGGAAAAATATTTCCATGCTGCAACGCCATGAAAGAAAGCGGTATCCAGACAAACTGTCTGGGAAAAGGTAGTTGAAAAGCCGGCGCAGCCAGCAGGCAGCCAGTAATCATAATATGTCCAATCTTCTGCTTCAGCAGTAGAACTTGGAAGTTTATCAAAGAAGCTTGAGGAGTATCCATGCACGGTATAGCCTCCATATTCCGGCTCAAACATTGCCTCTCCACAGTCCCATTCGCAAACAAACTTCCAGGCATCTTCGTAGGAAGCCTGAGCCTTTCCCGGAATAAACACAGTAGATACTACCAACAAGCACACTACAACATTCAGTATTAACTTTTTCATGTTCTGGTCCCTCTTCTTCTAGGTACTTCCTTAAGAAAAATTTGGAGATTTAATTGTTCCTGAATTTGCTCCTATATTTGATTTAACGAGTGTCATTTGATCGCTAAATGCTTGTTAACTTAACTCGTCCAGCTCAAGAAGCTAGCCAAATTCTTGAGCTCTCCGCTCGTCCAGCTACCGCGTACACACCTCATTTCCCGACTCCTTTCCCCAAGTGGAACCATCATGTACACAAAACTTTCTCTCATCCCTTGACCCCTTCTCCCAAGTGGGGAGAAAGGGGGCATGGAAGGGTCTCTGCGGTTCGGTTCCCCCTCTCCCGCTGCTGGGAGAGGAGGCTGGGGGGTGAGGGCAACCTGCTAAAGTAGGAATTTCAAGACTTGTGTGTACACCGTAGTCCCGGCAAGGGAGGAGGCAAAACCGATGGAAGTTCATCTCCTTTGTAGGAGAAAGATTTATTACTTCGGCAATATTTGAGAATACCTAAACCCTAAGGGCTTGATTGTCGAAGTAATAGGACGAGGATAAAGGCATTCTCTTGAGTTACCAAACTAATAGCTCATTTTAGTCTTCTACATAGTGCAGAAGCTGGTAACGAAGGCGTTGTCTTGCTCGAACAATTCTGGATTTTACTGTTCCCAAAGAAACACCTGTAATCACGGCAATTTCTTCATAGGGCATATCCTCAATTTCTCGCAGCACAATGGTCGTACGAAATACTTCTGGCAAAGTGGCGATCGCTCCTCGCAGCCGTTCGTAAAACTCTTGAGTAATTAACGCTTCTGCCGGGCCGGGATTATCTGAAGCAATGTCCCAATCCATTTCACCATCTTTTACTTTATGAGATGCGTCTAAAGGAACAGGTACATTGATGCGCTTACGCCTTCTTAACTCGTCGTAAAACAAATAGGTAATGATCCGACCTAACCAGATCCGAAACTTAGCAGGTTCATGAAGACGATTGATGTTGCAGTAAACCCGAATCCAAACTTCTTGAGCCAAATCTGCTCGATCAGTCCATTCAGGAGCTAAACGATATAGCACCTTTTCCACATGGGATTGATAACGATGAATTAGCTCAGAAAAGATAGCTTTTCCGGGGCGTAACCCGTCTTGACACTGCAAAATTAAGTCATAGTCTGAAAGCTTGCGGTATACTGCCACCATCACGACTCTCCATCGGCGATACACGGTTATAGCTACTGCTGCCTCCCTATTGGATATGGGCATTGTTACTGCCATGGCTTTTGATTTAGAGTGGCTGTCTCTTACAGTGCTATGCACTCCGATGAGGACGAGTGTGGGGCTGCGACCCTAGCCAAGAGTTTCACGCGCACCTCGTCTCATCTGGATGAGGACTGCTATATCTAATCAAAAGTGTTTCCAATTGAGAACATTTCAGTGTTGTAGCTTTGATCAAATTACGAAAATAGACGTTGCTTGAATGAATAGCAATACAGCTTAGATTTGAACATGATTAAACACAACATCAGATCTGATGAACTGAGTTGTTATATTAGAAACAAAAGAGTTTCCATCGGATTATTTTCCGGAGTACAGAAAACTGATTGCATCAGTTAAACAGTGAAACCTCAAGCGATCGCAAATTAGTAATCACTATTTGCCCTGAATTACATCTGTTCCTACAGCAGTTCTGAATCAGCGATTAGATCACTCAGGAAGGGTTAGGTGATGCCCTGAAAGGGAGAAGAACATGCTCTCCCCTGTCCTCACCGAGTATTGAGGATGGCTATCTATGCTGTAGCCAGTCCAGTGAGGACAAAGAGTTCTGCCCCTGCACCCCAGACTGATCCGTTAGACTACGGCTGTAAAGCTGAGGGCGGTAGAAAGTTTAGGGCTGCGCCGACAGGAGGTTTGCCCCCATATCCTGCCCTCACTCAATTGAGGCTGTAATTTGTAAATAAGAATTTCCTGGGTAAGGGACTTCAGCCCTTATGGGTTCAAGCTTCAGATGCGGCAATTTTAGGTTGAGATTGCGATATGGCATCAGAAATTTGATGGAGCAAATCAAACTATGACCCTGCCAAGCTTCACAGGTTCTCTGAATCGACTTTGGATAGCTCGGTAGTTAGGAGCTATTGAGTTCGATCTCAGCTTAATCAACCTCAGCTCGTTATGTTCTAGACCTATTGTTAGTTTTTGAAAACCACTCAAAGTGCATTTTTTAAGAACTCAACAATGGATGTAAAACACTGAGTATTAGCTTGCCGCTATCTGAGACATTGGCTTGACTCACGGGATAACTATTACGAAATTATCCTATGGAAGCTTCTGATGTCTAGGGGGTGATAACCCCTTCTTCCTCAGGTGTTTTTAAATCTAAAAATACCCTTAAATCAAGTGACGTAGAAAAAAATTTTAAGTTGCCTCATCAGACAAATATTAGGGTAAAGCGATCGCATCGAACACGTTGTTCTGAGTTGCCGCCTATGTTTCTCGTTAAAAAAAAGAAAATTTTTGACATGAGCTTTTTTCGCAATATTTGTATGGCACATAACATCCGGTTAATCGCTTGCGATCGGGATGTGGGGCGGAACCCCGCGCTAGGGGTATCACTCCTGCACCCCCATTCTGACAGAGGGTATTCAAGCAGATTGGATAGGATTTGAACAGCAACAATTTTGCCGATGAGAATGCCAGCATCATACCTTACATCACCCTGTGTTGCCCTATTGCTACCTTTTGAGCTTTCAAAAAATCAGCCTGTTTAGATTAGTGCAAGATGGTGCTTGATGCAAGTAATTTCGATGGAAATCTAATTAGGACAGCTCTCGCCAACCGATTCTTAGACTTGTGCGACTGCTGCGATCGCCTGTTGAGCAGTACACAAGTTTCAGTCTCATCTGAGTTTTTAAACATGGACTTAGTGCTTCTCTAATCCACTGTTTTGTCTTGGGATTTTCTGGATCGAAGTATTGCCAAAGTAGATTGGATGAGGTGGGAGACCCCTGAGGTGATTCGCCGTTCTAATTGAGGGGTGTATCCCCCTGCTATAGTTTGCAGTTCTGCTTCTAAGATTACCCTTATGGTTTGGGAGCGCTACTGATAGCGTAGAGAATCGGTTATTAGAACTCAATTTCTACCCGTAGCATCTCTCCCTGTTTCAGACAGGTCTATTTCTGTCGAAGAGGGACATCAGACATCACCTCAGATGTCTATGCAAGCCTGAAATGTTGCTGTCCACGGAATTTATGCATTTTATGGAGAAATGTTGCTATGCTTTGAAGCCTGTGCAAAAGTTAAAACCCCTAACTGCTGCAAACAGAAGGGGTTAACTGGACATATTTAGTTTTCGGACTAGGACTTGGGACTCTAACCTGTACGCTTTGGCCGGCAACAGTTAGATTACCCGTTTTGCCATGCGTCTATATTACGGTAAACTTCCAGTTGCTGGCAAGTTAATCGTAGTTGTGTCGGTGAAAGCACAAACTCATGTTGGGCTTTCTCCCTCATCTTGCGCTATGCGTCGTATGGCTTTCCTATCCCCGTCTATACCCTCTGTATGCCTGTTGCAGCTTTCATCGCTGTGATGTTAGGCGAGGATTGAACTCTTCCCATTACCTGAATTTTTGGAGAACTCATGAAAGCTATTAAGTTTGACGAACGCGGATCTGGACGTTAGAAGACTGCCTATTTCGCTTCTAACAGAGCGGATAGAAAAAGAATGATAGGTGAGATAGAGATATCTAGCGGGTTCGCTCAAAAAGCAGCAAAATAACTGCAAGAACCAGCAGATGCAACGGGTAATCCCCTTGAGGATTTAAAGCTTGTCTGAAAAGTTAATTTTTCGTGCCCGAAGCGCACGAAAAATTAACCTTCAACCTTTCCAACAGCCCGCTAGACGGGGGGACAAGGTTAGAACTCTGCTGGGGAGCGCCCCCACTCCCTTGGCTCAACACAAGTTGAGATTGCCAAGATCTAAGGTTGAAGTCAATTGGCTGCTCAAAACTTGGAATCTATTGGAACTTGGAGCAGTGTGAGCGTTCTAATTTAGCAAGTGGAACTCAATTTTTGAGTGAGCATTGTGTTGTTTAACCTGGCTACATATCTCGTATACAGCACTTGCTGATTGATCTCCCTATCTCTCTTGCTGCCACATCTCTGTTTCATTGCCCGATTGTGGAGATTTTTTGCTATGACTAACGACGCCAATTTGATCAAAAGCTTAAGTCTCAGCGCCCTGGATCAAATCATGTTTTACTTGGCTTTTAGTGCCATTCGGACAGGAGGGCACCGGCATGGGGCGTTTCTGGACGCTGCAGCGACAGCCGCCAAGTATGCAGTTTATTTGACCTATGTAGAGCAGGATCAAAATTTGCGGAGGACAGGGCTTCTCCATCACATTGAAGCAAAACGTGTGAAGGAGATTGTTGAGGAAGTGCGATCTGGCTTAACTGAAGGGAAACTGTACAAGATCCTGGGTTCTCAAGAACCTCGCTATCTGATTCAATTTCCTCACGTTTGGCTGGAGAAGTATCCTTGGCAGCCAGGGCGATCGCGGTTTCCAATTAGCGGTTTGACGGTAGTCGAAAAACGTCAAATTGAAGAGAAGTTGCCGCCTAAGCTACCGGATGCGCAATTGATCAACTCGTTCCAATTAATGGAGTTGATTGAGTCTTTACACAACGCCTCGCAGGAAGGCTTGCCTCCCCAACGCTGTTTGCCTCTGAGTGAAGCGCTTGCAGAACATATCAAGGGCCGATTGCTTTATTCTGGAACGATCGCTCGCATTGATTCTGCCTACTTAGGTCTACCTTTCTATGCGCTGGCTCGAGCTTTTTATTCGCCTGCTGACGAGGGAGAACGCGCCTACATCATGGTGGAAGATACGGCTCGTTATTTCTGCATGATGAAAGACTGGGCTGAACGCCGACCTCAGGTGGGGCGAATTTTGGAAGAGTTGGATATTCTTCCAGAGCAGGTAGATCAAGCCTTTGAGGAGTTAGACAAACTCCTGCGAACTTGGGCAGATCAATACCATCAAGCAGGGGGAACCCCATTCACTGTGCAAATGGTTTTTGGAACCCGCGAGAAGCTTTGACAGCCAGCTTGCTCGAATACATGAATGATTTTGAAGGCAACATCTAGCACTGCACTCAAAATATAGCTTCAGCCCAAAGGATGAGGACAAGGTGCAGGGGTTTACCCTTGTCGAGGCGTAGCCTCACCCCTCCCTTGTTTTCAGCCTAATAGCGTCTGCAAGCAAACTAAGTAGGTAGTCATAATTCAGCAAATCTTAAAACCCTGTGACGCCTGCTGTGCGAGGGGCACAGGGTTTTAGATCTGGTTTTTAATGACGCCGAGGTACTTAGTGATTACTCAAGTTGAGACTCCCCTCTTAAACAAATTAAGGAAGTAAAAGTGCC
>DATNOY010001016.1:0-3297 GCA_036703495.1 Coleofasciculaceae cyanobacterium | reverse complement strand
GGCGATTTTAAAGCAGTTGAGTAATCAAATTTTGTCTATCAGATTGGTACATCAGGTTGGTACTATGATCATTCTTATTATTGCACACCATCAAATCCTGAAAAGATGGACTTATGGTTCTTTTAAAGCTGAGGAGCAATTCCATGAATGACAATATTGGAGACGGCAGCGGTAATAAATTGAACGCCGATTGAGGCGACAAGCAAGCCCAAAATGCGCGTGGCGATACTGAGTCCTGTCTCGCCTAAAACCCGCTTTAGCCAGCGTCCTGATAGTAGGACGGCAAATACGAGAAAAGAAACAGCGATACAGACAATTGCCAGACCTACAAACAACAGGTTATCCTTTTTTGCCTCAGCTTCACTGGCATAGAGAATCACGTTCGCAATCACACCAGGCCCAACCAGTAACGGCATTGCTAACGGAATTACGATCTTGCGGTAGATAGACTCCGCCTGTTTCAAATTACTTTCCTGTTTTTGTTCGTCCAGATTTTGTGCGGCTGACGATGATTCTCCTGTCACCAAATTGATACCGATTAGTAGTAGAAGGATGCCTCCGGCAATCCGAAATGAATCTAGGGTAATGCCAAAAAACTTGAGAATCGCCGCCCCTGATACCAGAAACAGCAGTAGCAATCCTAAAACCGTTAAAGAAAGTAAAAATGCCAGCCAGCGCTGCACCTCCCTGCTCTCTTTAGCGGCATAGCCAATAAAAACAGGAAGCACACCTAGCGGATTAATCAGGGCAAATAGGCTGGCTGCAAACGTACTTAGAACGGCTTTATCAATTGGATATGACATTGGGTTTAACAGAATTGTTTGAAGAATGCAGTTACCAGGACTGTTTATAGCTGTCGCCATAGCCCATAGAACAAAGCGGGCTAGGGTGTACACACCAGTACTTGACAAAGGTGTTCAATACTCTAAATCCCCCTCAATCTCCCTTAAAAAGAGGAACTTTGAATTCTGAAGCCCCGTTTTTAAGGGGGTTAGGGGGATTAAATGCAGCGCTTTAAGGTTTTTTAGATTCGTGTGTACAGGTAGGACAGGGGGTGGGGGCATTGCCCCCACCCCCAGTCCTAAACTTGATGGTGGCAACTATACAAGTGTTAAGGCGATTTCCAGAAATTAAATAACCTTAGAGTGCGGGCATCTTGTCCACGATGCTAGGGAAATGCGAGCGAGACGTTTGGGCGACACATCCGCTAAACGTTTCTGGTATGCCAAAGGCTTTACGCTTTCAGGTATTCTGATGTAGAAATCTCCTAATTGCTCTCACAAGGGAAGCTGGATTGTATTAGGGGTATCTTGCTGCGGGCTGCCTCCAGAACCTGGAGTTGGGGCTCCCCTATCTATTTGCTGAATTTCCTGCTGCTGTATTTGGTGCTCCTCTCTTTGAAAAGTTTCCTGCCTGTTAGGGAGTTGTTGTTGTTCTTGTTGATCTAAGCCCTGTTCATCTCCTCGAATTTGCGGTGACGTGGGTGCAGCAGGCTGGGAAATTGAAGGGGCTTGCCCACCGTTTTGCAGCAGGTCTGTAGCCGATCCAGATCCTCCTGTGCCCTGATCGGCAGGCTGACTTGGCTGACTTGGCTGACTTGGCTGACTTGGCTGAGCTACTGCAGGAACCATTGCACTCACTAAAGCGGCGATCGCCATCGTCAGCAATAGAACCTGAGAGAATCCGAAACGAGAAAACAGAATGTCAGGCTTAATTAATAAAGATTTGAACTGGAGCATGCTTATACCTCCTGCTCTAGTCTGAGAAATTTCTAACGTTACTTAACTTCTCTATTTTTCATCTTTATATCTAAGAGGCAAAAGTTTTTGTCATCTAAAGTTTCTTGCCATCTCATATCAGATCAACATATCGCTTTTCAAACATAAGGCCGCTTTTCAAACATAAGGTCGTTCGATAATTTTTAAAGAGGTTATACATTCTCTCCTCTGTTATTGTTCAATTTCAATCAAGCAAAATCTTGTCATTCCATGCCAAGCATAGCAAAGGATATAAATCTTAACTGGACTGATTTAAAGTTATATTTCTTGGCTCAGGTTTTAGAGATAAAGTCTCCCCAAATTAATATCAAGCGATCTCTTAAAAATTGGGTCTTAAGTGTTGTTTTTAAGTTTCTAAATATTGTCTTTAAGTTGTTAAATGTTGTATTGGAGTGTTGGAATCTTGTATTCAAGTTAAGACTTTTCTATGATCGAGTAAGACTCTGTTCTTGTGCGGCCGTCAGGCAATCAATCTATAAAATTTTTCTAATTTTGTTCCACAGACTGATTGTAGAATTGTTTCACTACAGAGCATTCACAGAACATTCTATGCTCTACAGCATTCTTTTCCAGAATATCAATATCCTGCTTCAGGAGCTGACGATATGAAAGTTAAAAAAATATCAATTTCATCTATCATTCTCTTTTCTGGATCAATCGCAATAGTGGCTGCAACGGCAATTTTTAATCCATTGATCATCCCATCGAGTGTCGCACAGCCTGCTACATCACGCGCGAATACCGCTCAGCCAGATAGACACGGACTTGTTGGTCAAGTGAATCTGTCTACTCCTGTTCAGGTCAAATTTATGAATCAGACCCCCGTGATTTTGGCGATCGAGACTCCAGGTAGCGAAACCTACAACATAAATCCAGGTGATAATATTTCGTCAACTATTCCACAGATCCCTGCCTACTTTTTTATCCAAGCAGCCCAGCAAGATATGAGCTTGAATTATGATGTTACCGTCCAAGATAACCAAGTTATTGTGCAAATTCAACCCGTTAGCGGGAATACTGCTGGTGATGGAGCTTTGAAGATTACTCGAATTGGATATATTTATGTGTATTAGAAATTACTATATTTAGAATTGCAAGCAGCAGTAGAACAGTCCGTATTCACTGCTGTATGCAAATGTTGCGCTTAAACGCAAATATCCTATGCCTCATCGAGTACTATGCGTCTCACCTGAATTTGACCTTGAGTTGGAAAAAATCAAAGCGATTTGAGAAAGCGATCGCCTTCCCTCAAGAGAGCGATCGCCGGAACAACCTCATTCGATCATCTCGAAATTAGGCAAACTGCAGGATCTTTAAAGAGGTTTTTAAACAGGGCGATGTATTCTACCAAAGACCCCGAACCGGCTCTGAGGTTGAGGTGGTGGTTGAAGTGGTGGGACTTGAAGTGGTGGTGGTTGAAGTGGCAGCGGGCCTTGAAGTGGTTGTTGTTGTGGTTGAAGTCGTGGATGAGGACGAGGATGAAGATGAAGAACTTGCAAGGGGTTGGGCAATGCAGCCA
>DATNOY010001015.1:0-5517 GCA_036703495.1 Coleofasciculaceae cyanobacterium | reverse complement strand
AACAACTGATGAATCCTTGAAGCCCCAAAGTATGCCGCCATTGTAATTTTAGGAATCTCATTAACATGTCACAGTCCCAACCCATCACCAATTCATTGCCTGCGATCGCCAATGCATCTAGAGCAGTTATTCTGGCTCAAGATGTGGAAAAGTGGTATAGCAATAAGTTTCATGTCCTGCGGGGCGTCAGCCTAACGGTAGAAAGAGGGGAGGTCGTCGTGGTGATGGGCCCTTCTGGTTCTGGCAAATCCACTTTTATCCGCACCTTCAATGCCCTAGAACCCTATCAGAAGGGCAGCATTGAAATCGACGGCATGAAGTTGACGCACAACATGAAAAATATTGAAGCCATTCGTCGAGAAGTCGGCATGGTATTTCAGCAGTTCAACCTTTTCCCTCACATGACAGTATTGGAGAATGTGATGCTGGCCCCGATGGAGGTGCGGGGATGGAACAAGGAGAAAGCCAAGGAAGTGGCAGGACAGTTGCTAGAACGGGTCGGCATTCTGAGCCAGGCTAGCAAGTTTCCCGGTCAACTTTCTGGAGGACAGCAGCAGCGGGTGGCGATCGCCCGGGCCTTGGCAATGCAACCCAAGGTGATGTTGTTTGATGAACCGACTTCTGCCCTTGACCCCGAAATGGTGCGGGAGGTGCTAGATGTGATGCGTCAGCTAGCTAGCTCTGGAATGACCATGGTTTGTGTCACCCACGAAGTTGGCTTTGCCCGTGAAGTTGCCGATCGGATTGTCTTCATGGCAGATGGCTTAATTGTAGAAGAGGCGACGCCCCAAGAATTTTTTGGCAATCCCAAGCATGATCGGACAAAACAATTTTTGGCACAAATTTTGCATTAATTTCTGGGGTGACGGCTGTATGACGACATCCAGAGCAACGCTAGCAGGAAGTTTTTTCTACCCCATCCTCGGTAACGTTAAAGTCAGTGCCGTTTGCCCGGCTGGCGTTGAGTCCAGCCCTAAGTCACCGTTGTGGGCCCGAGCAATTTCCCGCGATAGGCTTAGCCCCAGTCCAACGCCTTCTACTTTGCGAGTCCGAGCCGGGTCACTGCGGTAGAAACGATCGAAGATGCGATCGCGATCAGCTGCAGGAATCGTATTAGACGCATTGCTGATCGTCACCTGTACCGCACCGGCTTGCCGCCGCCCCACAATGCGAATCCAACCCTCTGGAAGATTGTACTTAATTGCATTGCTCACTAGGTTTTGCAACACTTGAGTTAGCAGATCGCGATCGCCCCAGACTCGCAAATCCTGGGCGATATCCGCCTGTACCTGCAGGTGGGGGGCCAGCAGCTCCATATCCTCAACAATGACGGCTAGCATCTCAGATAAATTCACTTCCGCTTTATGAAAATTCATCTGTCCGGCATCTGCCAGAGACAGCAGCAGCAGCTTACGGACAATTCCGCTCAGGCGGCGCACTTCATCTAGCAAAGTGCCAAGCGTTTGCTGATCTGGTGATCCTGCTTCAGCCTGTTGCAGAGCTTGCTCCAATTCTCCTTGCAAAATTGCCAGCGGCGTTTTGAGTTCATGGGCAGCATCTCCACTAAAGCGAGAGGCTTGCTTAAAGCTGCGTTCTAGACGTTCTAACATTTGGTTAAACACCTGAATCAGCTCCACAAATTCCACATCCGTTGTCCCTAGCGGCACCTGTTGATCAAGTCCGGCAGCGGTCACTTGCTGAATCACGGTGGTCAATTTCCGAATCGGGCGCAAGGCGCTGCCAGAGAGTCCCCAGGCTCCACCCGCCACAAGCAGCAGTGTGCCTGGAATCGCCACCAGAAAAATATTGCGGATAACGGCCATTTCTTGATCGATCGCCTGTAAACCGACGGCGATCGCAGCTTGGGCCCGGGGAGTGCTGACTAATCCAATTCGCCAACTGCCGCTAGCCGTACGTTGAGTCAGAATTTGCGGATCAGGCGGCACCATATCAGGTAGACGCTCCGGATGAAAATCTGGCATGTCCCGCTGCCCTGCTCTCGCGCCCGGAAAATTGGGTTGATCGGTCGGATCAGGGGAGAAGGGCACCGCCGGGGGCAATAGTGCCTGCAGATCCAGGTCAGTGGCTCCATTAGAAGATTGATAGAACTTTCTGCCATCTGCACCAATCACCAACAAGATCACAGGCGTATCGGACTCACTGCCCAGTTCGCGCGGTAAGGCAGCATCAAAAGATTGCCACCAGTCTTGGGGACGGGGGCGGGCTAAACGTCTCACCTGATTTTCGAGTTTGGCATCCAGACGGCTAACTTTGGCAACGTAAATCAGCCGCCAAGCAACGATGCCAAACCCTACCAAGGCACTGCCGGCCAACGCAGCCGACAACACAGCAAGCCGTAGCCGAAACGAACGCAGTTTCACGGTGACTCTGGTTTACGAAAACGATAGCCTACCCCTCGCACACTCTCAATCCAACTCAATTCATCCATCGAGTCAATTTTTTTACGAATGCGCTGGATACAAACATCGACCACGTTGGTATTGGGATTAAAGTCATAGCCCCAAACATGCTCTAGAATCTGGGTGCGCGTAAAAACCCGACCAGGCGATCGCATCAAGTACTCCAGCAGATTAAACTCCCGCGTGGTCAGTTCCACCTTTTGCTGATTGCAGGTCACTTCTCGGGCTAGTCGATCGAGCTTCAGCCCTCCCACCGCCAGGGAATTTTGGCGATCGCCAATGCTACGACGAACCACAGCATGAATCCGAGCCGCTAATTCTTCCACAAAAAACGGCTTAGCAATATAGTCATCTGCCCCTAGATTTAAACCCTCCAGCCGATCATCCAATTCATTGCGAGCCGTCAGCAGAATCACCGGCACATTCCGTCCCGCCCGTCGCAAATGCTTGAGAATAGACAGCCCATCTTTTCCAGGAACCATAATATCCAGCACAATCGCGTCGTACTCATGGTCGATCGCCCGACTATAGCCTTCATCGCCGTTATCGCAGTAATCCACCACAAATCCCTGCTCCTTCAATCCTGCCTGGACGAAGTTGGCAATTTTGGACTCATCTTCAACAAACAGAACATGCATCGCGTTATCCACTGCTCCATTGTAAATCCACCCATCACCCAGCTATCACCTCGGCAAGTTAATCGGCTTGATTGTGGGGTGCGCTTGGCGCGCTCCACAATCAAGCCCTTGAGGTTTAGGGATTCTCAAAGATTGCCGGCGTAATAAATGACAAAACTGTAATTCAGATGTCAAGGAAGGCGTCATTTTCGGGGAATTTAATGCAAGTTATAGAACACTCTAACCTGCTTAGGTGAGGAATGAAATGTATGATGATGCGTCGTTTATGGGTTTTGTCTGCAGCTCTGTTGATGGTTGGAGCTGCCAGCTGTGGACTGTCCACCAAAACCACCGCTGCTAATTTAATCGCCCAAAATTCCCCTCAAAATTCAGCCCCATCCTCCACCCAAGACCCAGCCCAGCCGCCAGCAGGACGGCATCACCGGATTGATTTTGCCGCTGCCGCTGCCCAACTCGGCACCACCGAAGCTGCCCTGAAAGCAGCCTTGGGCGTGCCGGCCCAGCCGGAGGGTAGCCCCGAAGGACAGGGTGGACCCGAAGGACATCCTCGCCCAGACCTGCAAGCAGCAGCAACCAAGTTAGGCGTGTCTCAGGAACGCTTGATGCAAGCCCTGGGCATCACCCTCGATCCCCAAACGGGACAACCGACTCGTCCTCGGACGCGTCCTGACCTGCAAGCGGCAGCAACCCAGCTAGGCGTAACGGAAGATCAGCTGAAAGAAGCGTTAGGTCTGCCGGCTCAACCACCAGATGGCAGCCGTCCAGAAAGACATCGCCCTCGGCTGGATATTGCGGGTGCTGCGACCAAACTGGGTGTAACGGAAGATCAGCTAATTAAAGCATTGGGGATTCCGGCTCATCCCCCGGGCGATCGCCCCGCTGACTCATCCACCGATCGCCCTACGGATCAGCCCCCTAGCCCATAGAGGGTTGATTGAGGCAGCTGCCAACCGATCGCGTAGGGGCGGGTTTTGCTGCGACATGAGGCTGAGTTACCGCCCTCTTATCAAACCCGCCCCAACTTTTCCCACACCCAGCTGATTTTCAAAATCCCCATGCAGAAGCCCCCGCCAGCCCCCGTTATGTCTTCCAAACCCCGATGGACTCATCCCTTTCAGCGGCTGTGGGTCTTGCATCAAGTTTTACAAAACTACGCATAAAAAGGATGGCTATGGCTACACATTCTGAATTTTTGAAGGCGGTTAAAACCGCTCGTGTCACTTCCCTCTGAGGTCTGAAGACGCTGAGTTTCCCGCATACCGTGAGGTTTTTATGAACATTATGGGCGGCTTAGATCGAGCCACTTCAGGTCATTATGTTTTAGAGGGACATTATCTCAGCCGATTAAACTCGGATGAGTTAGCCTATATTCGCAATCGTCGCATCGGCTTTGTCTTTCAACAATTCAACTTGTTGTCCCGCTCCACGGCCCTGGAGAATGTCATGCTGCCGATGGTGTATGCCAACATCCCCCGACCCAAACGCCGTCAACGCGCCATCGAAGCGCTCACTCGCGTTGGGTTAGCCGATCGCCTCTCTAACCGCCCTAGCCAGCTTTCAGGTGGACAACAGCAGCGGGTAGCGATCGCCCGGGCTCTGGTCAACCGTCCGGCCCTCGTTTTAGCAGATGAACCCACTGGCGCATTGGACACCCAAACCTCTGCCGAAGTGATGGATTTACTCAGTGATTTGAACCGGCAAGGCATCACCATCATCGTCGTGACTCACGAACCCCAGGTTGCAGCCCAAGCTCACCGCACCATTCACGTCAAAGATGGCTTGATTGCTGGCTAATGTTTCGATGTATGTATAGTTTCGAACTTTGTAATCCAGAATACAATCCTTAAGGGGCTTCATCCTATATTCAGTGAATCTATTCATTTATTCGCTGACCCTAGAATATGCCAGAGCATCCCGACGACCATAGCACTCCGCATCACGATTCCCACTCCTGTCCTCAATGCGGTGCTAAGGCGGTTTCCAGTCCTCCAGAACCAGAAGAACTGGATCATCCCTCCCATCATCCTTCCCAGTTTCTATCTAAACAATCCCGGCGGGCTTTCCTCACTTCACTAGGAGCCGCCACGGCCTTAGGCACCAACATGATTGGGTTCTTGCGGCATCCTCAGGAAGCCCAGGCCCAAACCCTGCAAGTAGCAGATTCCATCCGAGATGCGGGCAACATTCATACGCTAAAAGCCACCCCTGAAACCTGTTTTTGGGGCTTTTTTGATAAAGACTTACCGCCGGTTTTGACGATCGATTCCGGCGACATTGTCTATGTGGAAGCCTTGACCCATCATGCTGGCGATGCCCCTGACCTGCTGATGGATGAGGGAGTGAAGGCGGTCTACGAGCAAGTCACCGATCGTGGCCCAGGGGTTCACATCATGACAGGGCCGATCGCCGTTCGGGGTGCAGAAGTAGGCGACACGCTGATGGTGCGAGTGCTCAAAACA
>DATNOY010001014.1:0-2214 GCA_036703495.1 Coleofasciculaceae cyanobacterium | reverse complement strand
CGCTCGATTGCCGGAAGCATAGCCACCGCTGCCGCTGTTGCGAGTAGTGCGGGTAGTGGTCAGCCTGACCCCCTGTTGCCGCAGATAGAGAGCGATCGCCTGGTCGTTCCGTTTGTACATCTCACGGCACGCTAGAGCGCTGACATTCTGTTGCATTCCCTGCTCAGCATCTGGGGTAGAAATGCCCTGCGATTCGACGTTCTTACGCTGCTCTGCGAGACGTTGCCGCAGTCTCATGGCGGCCCCGCGTTTGAAATCATTTCTCCACGCTATCCAGGATGGCTGAGGTAGGGGAGTTCCCCAGTTAGGATCAAAGCTCTGGATATAAGCCCGATATTTTTGTTTCTCGACGGCACAGGCTTGATCTGCCAGCCGCTCGACTGTTTCTACCAGATATTCGTAAAGGTGGATAGTGATCAGGATGTTGTGATCCTTGCCCGTGATTACCATTCGCTGCTGTTTCTTCCCCTGCTGCAAGTTGTAGTGTGAATCCCAGTAAAATTTGCAGAAGTTGTTGTCAGTGATGGCATTCATAATCCAGCCCTTCCAGGGTTGTTTGTTTCCATCTACGGGGATAAAGTGCTGCTCGATCCCAGCGTCAGGCTGTTGATCTTGAGCCTGCTGAAGCTCATGCATCTGAATGCCGTAGCGCAGCGTTAGGGCTTGGATTTTCTCAGCTGCATTAGCAGCCTCCCCCTCTGTTCCTCGCTCACGCATAATGAGCAATTTCTTGAGCAAGGCGAGTAGTTTCTCTCTGGGCATTTCCATCGGTCTTTTGTCTCCTGTCTTTCTAGACTCTTCAAGTATAGCACTTTTTAAGGCTACATGGTAGATCTAATCGTCTCAAGTATTGGGTTTGGCTGGCTTTGCGGCGATCGCTCGGGCAATTTCATCGAATCGTTGATCGGCTTCTTTGCCGATAATTTGGGCGCGTGTCCATTTCGCGTCGGGGCTGTTGCCTGTGTACAGGCTCTTGGGGTTTTTCTTGGTGATGACTGGGTTTCTCCCCGGCGAATGACCTAAAGGCAGCTCGTCACCTACTTTCAGGTTGATCCAGCCTTGCACCAATGACTCAAGGTTGAATCGCTCACCTCTAGCCCTCGCTTCATCTCGACGTTGGCGATCGCCGCTCTCGATGCTCTCAATTAATGCGGTCAGGCTGTCCCGTTGCTGATAGAGCGGCACAAGTATCTTGGATCGGTCAATCGTGCGTTGCAGCGATCGCTCTCTGCCGCTATTCAGCCTGTCCAAGTTGCGCCGGTTGCCAGAGCCACCGACCATGCCCATGTGAAAATGCTGGTTCACCCCCTCGACTAGGGCATTTCCAGTCGGTGTACCTTGCAGCCTTGCGATCTTGGCGTTGACCGAGATTAGATCAGCTTTAGCGCTAGCCAGTAGCGCATCATAATCCGTTGAATCCATCAGCTTGTCTCCTGTCAATTACTGGATTTATTATATCACTTTTTGAATTGACAGAAGACAGTCTAGCTCTAGGGTTTGGGCTTTGCGGTCTGGTAAGTGGCGATCGTTTGCAGCAAGATTGCTGCCAGATCGGTTGGCAGGGTGTTAATGTCCATCCGTACCTCACCGTTTTGATAGGAGGTGTCGATCTCGATGTGGCAGCTGGCTATCCCTGTTGAGTTCATGGAAGTTCTGACCGGGAAGCTGCCATAAGGTTTAGGGCTTTCTCGGTCTGGGTCAAGCACTCGGATGCCGACGATCGCCGCTAAGCGTTTCGCGGTATCCTGCTTTTCTTGGGTGATCCGCTTTTGGCGTTTCTTGTTGGCTATCTCTTGCTGCCACTTAGGATGTCCGGGCTGGATTACGTTGCGATGAATCTGGCTGGCAATATCCAGAATGGGGCGTTTTACATCACAGGAAGTCTTGTAGCCGTAGCCGGTGACGGTAATTCTCTGTTTCTTCTCCTCGAATTCACAAAATAGGCTCATGCCCTCGGGCGTTTGAAGGTTCTGATTGGAATACTTTTGATCTGGGTAAGTGATCGCCCAAGTTGTTACCCAGAATGCTTTGCCGATGAAATCTAGCTTGGGGCACAGTTCCCGACAGAAAGCCTGAAATCCAGCGTCATCCATTGGGGTTGGTTTTGTTCTCATGATGATTGTCTCCGGTTCTGGCGGTTCGTGCGTCGTGGTTCGGGATCTGGCTCAGTCAGGTAGGCAGCGATCGTTTGCAGTACGACAGCTGCCAGATCTA
>DATNOY010001013.1:0-2018 GCA_036703495.1 Coleofasciculaceae cyanobacterium | reverse complement strand
GGGCGCGCTCTGCGCGCCCACAAAAATGTCCCTGTCCTAACACCTGTGGCTATCGCTATAGTTCGCGAGGCAACACCCGTAGATAAACTGACAAAAAACAGGGGAGACTGCTGCCCAGCCTCCCCCATACATCAAATGTCTCTCAGGGGCGCACCGCCGCACGTCCTGAGTTGCCCAACCCCTAAGTTGACGCCCCTCTACTGAATAGCATCTTGCTGCTAAACTGCCAGGAACCGTTGAATCACTTCATTGCTCAGTTCCCGGGTCGGACCAGACGCAACAATGCCACCCTTTTGCATGGCGTAGTAGCGATCGGCCTGGCGGACAAAGTGCAGGTGTTGTTCGACTAACAGCACCGAAATTCCGGTCGTTGCCACAATCCGCTTCACGGCAGCTTCGATATCCAGAATGATGGAAGGCTGAATCCCTTCGGTGGGTTCATCCAGCACCAGCAGCTGCGGCTGCCCCATGATGGCCCGGGCGATCGCCAACTGCTGCTGCTGACCGCCACTCAAATCACCCCCCATGCGAGAGAGCATCGTTTTTAACACCGGGAACAACTCAAAGATTTCTTCGGGAATCTCACTAGCGTTTCGGGGCTTGGTAGATCTGGCTTCATAGCCCAACAGCAGATTTTCTTTGACCGTGAGCCGAGGAATGACCTCGCGGCCCTGGGGCACATAGCCAATGCCCAATTTGGCCCGGCGATCGGGAGTTTTGCCCAATATAGGCTGGCCATCCAAAGTAATCATGCCGCTCCGGGGTTTGAGCAGTCCCATAATGGTTTTCAGCATGGTCGTCTTGCCAACCCCATTGCGGCCAATCAGACAGACCATTTCGCCGCGCGGCACGGTCAGATCAACGTTCCTCAGAATATGGCTTTCACCGTAATACACATTCAGCCCAGAAACTTGCAGCATGGGAGAAGTAGCTGCACCGGGTTCTGACGCAATCGTTGGAGTGGCTTGAATCATAGCAGGAAGTTCAAAATTGGCTGACAGTCTTTAATCTGGCTCAAGAAACGATCGCATCTTCGGTAGAAACCGGCAGCGACATCGGCTGTTTATCCTCTTCGTGCTGCATTTCCTGACCTAGATACACCTCAATCACCCGTGGGTCATTTTGCACTTCATCAATGGTGCCTTCGCAGAGGACAGATCCCTGGTGCAGCACCGTCACTTGGCGGGCAATCTGACGGACAAATTCCATGTCATGTACAATCACAATAATGGAATGGCTTTGCGCCAGAGAAATCAGTAGCTCTCCGGTGCGCTCGGTTTCTTCATCCGTCAATCCTGCTACAGGTTCATCGACCAGCAGCAAATCGGGCGATTGCGCCACCAACATGCCAATTTCTAACCACTGCTTTTCCCCATGAGACAGCAAATTTGCCTTCATGTCAGCTTTAGGCACTAGCCCGATCGTTTCCAGCAATCCGGAAACCGTACGTTTTTCAGGCGAGGGAGTGCGCTTGAACAGGGTAGGAAAAACAGACTTTTGGCGGTTGCAGGCGATCTCCAAATTTTCGCGCGGACTCAGGTTGAGGTAGATGCGGGGCGTTTGAAACTTGCGGCCGATGCCCAGCTGAGCGATCTGATGCTCCGAGTAAGGACGCAAATTCCGCCCTTTGAACCTGACCTGTCCCTCGGTTGGCTTCGTCTTGCCTGTGATGATGTCCAGGAAGGTGGTTTTTCCGGCACCGTTGGGGCCAATGATCACCCGCAGCTCTCCGGTATCTAGGCTGAAGCTGAGATTATTGAGCGCTCTAAATCCATCAAAATTGACGGTGAGATTCTCAATCTCCAAGATTTTTCCGTTCATACTCCACCTCTGGATCTTCTTCTAAGCTGGGATAGGTCATCGAGCGTTTGCGTCTGCCTGTCAGGCTTTGGAAGGTATCCAAGCCGCGATCGCGCAGCCATCCGACAATGCCATTCGGCAAAAACAGCACCACCAGTAAAAACAGACCGCCTTGGAAAAACAGCCAGATATCGGGAAACTTTTCGCTCAGCATGCTC
>DATNOY010001012.1:0-3116 GCA_036703495.1 Coleofasciculaceae cyanobacterium | reverse complement strand
ACCCCCAGCTTTGTGCAAATTAGCAGCTATCCGGCCGCTCCTGCTGCCGCGCAGCCCGCGCAGCCGACCGATCAGCCCGGCGCTTATGCTGCGGGTCATGCTGCCGCTCATCCTCCTACTTCAGCGCCAATTCAGCCCATCCCAGCCTGGCAAACGAGACTCAGGACAGAATTCTAGTTGGGCTTGAAAGTACGCCCCTGAAATACGCCCGAGAATTTGAGACAGTTAAAGAGATGCGGATAAAGAGATGCGGATCGGTGCTGGATATCACCGTGATTGAGCATATTTAGCAGAACGATGCTGGATATCAGCCTAAGCTCGGCGGATATCCAAAAAGTTTCTAACGATTACCTTAAATTGGATAAATAGGTAGAAACGTTTAGCCTAATAAGGGACTTGCAAGAAAATAACATCTCAATCATTTCTATCTCTTGTGGGGTGGGCATCTTGCCCGCCCTTGATGACTGGTCGGGCAAGATGCCCACCCCACAAAAATTGGGACTTTATTAAACCGCAGATCCCTAACAAGTCATACCGTTTTAGTCTATTGAATGATGCCAATCCGTCAGGTCACTTGGGATCCCTCAAAAACAGTCATCATCCAGCCAGTGACAAGGGTGACGACTTAGAGAGGTAATCCTGACGATAGAAGCTAGGCGCAATGCCCGCACATCGCTTAAATGCTTTGCTAAAGGCAACTTCTGACTCGTAGCCGACTAACATCGCCACATCTTTTAGCCCGAGTTGGCTTTCGCGCAGCAGTTCTGTTGCTTTAACCATGCGCCAAGTTGTGAGATATTGCATGGGCGGTTGTCCCACCAGGTCGGTGAATCGGGCCGCAAATGCCGATCGCGACATCGATACCTGTTCTGCCAGAGAAGCGACAGTCCAAGCTTTTTCGGGCGATCGCTGCATCAGGGATAAGACAACCACCAGTTCTGGATCAGTGAGGGCGCGTAACCAGTTGCGCTGATTGTCTGGGATTTGGGCGATGTAAGCCCGTACCGCCTGAATAAACAGGACATCGACAAGACGGGCAATAACGGTTTGAAAGCCGAGCTGCGTGATCGCTAATTCGGCAGTGATATAGTGCAACGTGGTTTCTAGCCAGGGCACTAAATGCCCATGATCACTCCGCACATGAATCAACGTTGGTAGTGACGCGAGTAATGGGTTACGGCGATCGCCCCTGACCTGAAAGCAACCTGCCAGCAACTCGATCGCCAGCCCCTCTCCCCCAAACGCAATGCTGTTGTACCCGTGGTTGGGACGCATGATGGAGGTATCCACAAAATCGGTAATGGGGCTAGAGATCGTGTCAGAGATGCTATGTTCTTGCCCGTGGGGAAACATTACCAAATCTCCGGTTGCCAGCAGAATTGGCGTTTCACCCTGCAGTTGCAGCCAACACTGCCCCCGCGTAACGATATGAAATACGGCTTCTCCCGGTTCTGCGGGAAAGCGAATGCCCCACGGTGCGCTCAAGTTACAGCGACATAAAATCGTGTGCTCTAAGCGCATGGTTTGCAAAATGTCGGTCAACAAATCTGGAATGAGCATCGCTTACTTCTGGACGATTGGCTATGAAATCAGGACTTTTAGATATTCCGTATCCAGGTTTATGCTTGTTATTCTACTCTTCAAGCCATCCATCCTGTTCCAAAAATTTTAACTATGACTACTGTGATTACTACCCCAATGGGAAACATTGGGCATCAAGTCGTGTCCGCATTACTGAAGACAGAAGAACCTTTGCGAGTAATTGCCCGAAATCCTCATAAACTCTCTGAGGATATGCAAGGGAGAGTTGAGGTTATTCAAGGCTCCACAGATGATGCTGACGTATTGATTCAAGCGTTAAACGGGGCAGACGCACTTTTTTGGTGCATTCCCCAAAGCCATACTCAGGACAATGTGTTGGACTATTATCTGCAATTTACTCAGGCTGCCGCGATCGCCCTTCAGCACAGTCCAAGTTCTCGTGTAGTTACGGTATCGAGTGGGGGTAAAGGTCTTGCCCAAAATGCAGGGGCTATCTCTGCCTTACATC
This sequence comes from Coleofasciculaceae cyanobacterium, assembly GCA_036703495.1. Classification (GTDB taxonomy): domain Bacteria; phylum Cyanobacteriota; class Cyanobacteriia; order Elainellales; family Elainellaceae; genus Drouetiella. The sequence goes on along the minus strand of DATNOY010001012.1, from coordinate 1,066 downwards.
GGATGGAAGATTTGCTGAATGAAACCGGGGTGCCGATTCGGCATTTACGCTGCGGCAACTTTATGGAGAACTTTTTGTGGCAGACTGGGGCGATCGCCCATCAGCAAACGTTCTATTACCCTTTACCAGGCGACTATCCCATTCCGCTAGTGGCAACGGGTGATATTGCGGCGATCGCGGCTCAGTGGCTCACCGATCACGACGGGTCAGGGCAAGCGGGAATCGCGGTGCATGGGGCCGAGGATTTATCGATGCATCAATCCGCTGAGATATTCAGCCAGGTTTTGGGTAAACCCATCCGCTTTCAGCAGGTTTCACCGAACGACTACTATGATTCGCTGTTAAAACATGGGGCAAGTGCAGCCTTTGCCCAGAGCCTCGTTGACCTGTTTACAGAAGTAGCGGATGGCATCTATCAGGCTGAATCTCGCACCCCAAAAACAACAACGCCAACAACTCTAGAACAGTGGACGACGGAGGTAATGCTTCCGGCGATCGTCAAATAAATTCCGCTCCCATCACGTTTTAGTGTTATGACGATCCCTATCTAGGTGTTATTTCAGTCAGGGGATAAAAGTTTTGCAGTTGAAACATGGGGATGCTTCGGGTCTTTGACAAGCGGTGTTTTGGGAACTTTTGGTTTCCTGGGCTGTTTCAGGAATCGCTTCAAGTTCACCTCTGTTGCTAACTGTTTCAGCAGTTGCGCTAACGCCGCCTGAGACAGGGTGCTAAAGTTTTGCCAATGTTCAGGAGGAATGGCAATCATCATGCCACGATAGGTTCCCTGAATTTCATCAACCACATAGAAGTCAGATAAAGCTGCGGTCACCTTCTCAACGCCATGAACACTGCCCAAAGCCCCTCTCAGCGTTGCCAGAATGTTATACGTGACTAACGCTAACGCAAAACTGAACAGCGCTGCTTTGCCATCTTGAAAAGCATGAACGCAATCTGAAACGGAAGCAGCGCAAGCTATCCCGCAAAAAAGATAAGACTACCAACAAGCGGCGCAAGGCTAAAAAAGCGCTTGCTAAGGTGCATTCAAAAATCTCCAGAGTCAGAGAAG
>DATNOY010001011.1:0-7537 GCA_036703495.1 Coleofasciculaceae cyanobacterium | reverse complement strand
AATGAGGTACTTCTAACCGCTCAGCCAGGGGTTCAATCCCTAACGAAAGTCGAGTTCGGCGAGGATGGTGGCAGGGAGAGTTGATCAGGTTGGCTGACAAGGTTAGATGAGGGGAGCAAGGAGATGCAGGATGGGCAACATAGCCGCAGCCAGGGGTAACGGTAGGGCCAGTGCTGAAAGCGATGAAACTTAGCTTTTGCATGATCGTCAAAAACGAAGCAGAAAATCTGCCGCGCTGTCTAGAGAGCGTCAAAGATGCTGTGGACGAACTGATCGTACTGGATACCGGATCAACCGATGAGACGGTGGCGATCGCCCAATCTTTTGGGGCGCAAGTCCACCATTTTCCCTGGAACAACAACTTTGCCGCTGCCCGCAACGAATCCCTGAAGTACGTCACAGGCGATTGGATCTTGGTTTTGGATGCCGATGAAGTCTTGGTTGCCGAAATTATCCCAACGCTGAGACAGGCGATTCAGCAGGAGCATGCGATCGTCATCAACTTAATTCGTCAGGAAGTGGGAGCCGCTCAGTCGCCCTATTCGTTGGTGTCTCGACTCTTCCGCAACCATCCTCAGGTGCATTTCGCTCGGCCTTATCATGCCATGGTCGATGACAGCGTGGCGCAGCTGATGCAGCAAGAACCGCAGTGGCAGGTGATGAATTGTGCCGATGTGGCAATTTTGCACTATGGCTATACGCCAGGGGCGATCGCCAGCCGCAACAAGCTAGAAACAGCCCGCACCACCATGGAAAGCTTTTTGGCAACGCATCCAGACGATCCTTACGTTTGCAGCAAGTTAGGAGCACTGTACGTGCAGATGGAGGATGTACAGCAAGGAGTCGAACTGCTGAAACGTGGGTTGCAAACAAAATCGGATGCACCAGTGCGCTATGAACTGCACTACCATCTGGGCATTGCGCAGAGCCAGTTAGGGAATTTTGCTCAGGCAGAGCGTCACTATCACCTGGCGATCGCGCAGCCGCTTCTAGACGCCCTTAAGCTAGGAGCCTACAACAATCTCGGCAGCTTACTGCAAAACAAAGGGGACGTGACCGGCGCAAAAGCACAGTTTGAAAAAGTGCTGGCGATTGATCCCAGCTTGGCCCAAGGTCACTACAACTTGGGGATGACCCTGAAGGCAAGTGGACAACTGACAGAGGCGATCGCCCATTACCAGCAAGCTATTACCCTGAAGCCCGACTATGCCGAGGCCTATCAAAATCTGGGGGTCGTGCTGCTGAAGCTGGGACAAGTCCCCGCTAGCCTGGATGCCTTTGGAAAAGCGATCGCTTTGTATGATCAGCAAAACTCTCCAGAGGGCGATCGCTTGCGCCAAGGGCTTTTAGAGATGGGCTTTCGTCTTGATGGCAGCCCGTTATCATGAAGCCATCACAATCTTAATTTGAGCAAACTTAATTTAAGCAAGTTGTAGTGTAGGCAGCTTGACCGCGACCCAATGCGAGCGAGACGTTTGGGCGCTACCCACGCTACGCGGACGCACTCTGGGAAAATCTCATGCTTGATTGAGGATTGCTAGATGCTGCCGCATACAAGCTTTAAGATTCATGACAGCCTACACTGTTGATTTACGGAAATAGCTGGAGGTAACGGATGATCAGTTCTACGAACTGTGCCGCGCCCATCCAGACTTCAAATTTGAACGGACTGGGCGGAGAGATGGGGTGAAAACTAAACAGTGAGCGAGCCATCTCTATTTGATCAACATCGACAGCGGTTGACCGACGCTGAAGCACCACTGGCCGCCCGCATGCGACCGCGATCGCTCGATGAATTCATTGGGCAGGATCAGATCATTGGTCCAGGGCGCTTGCTGCGACGCGCTATCCAGGCCGATCAGCTTTCTTCGTTGATCTTCTATGGCGCACCCGGCACCGGCAAAACCACCCTGGCCCGGATTATTGCCAACACGACTCGGGCCCATTTCATTTCCATCAACGCTGTGCTGGCCGGCGTGAAGGAAATTCGAGAGGCGATCGCCACTGCCCAAGAAAAACGTGGACTCTATAGCCAGCGCACTATTCTATTTGTCGATGAGGTGCATCGGTTCAACAAAGCCCAGCAGGATGCTTTGCTACCCTGGGTGGAAAATGGCACCGTGATTTTGATTGGGGCAACCACCGAGAATCCTTACTTTGAGGTAAATAAAGCCCTGGTCAGCCGATCGCGGATCTTCCAGCTTAAACCCTTGCAGGAGGCGGATCTGGAGCGAGTGATCGATCAAGCGCTTCAGGATGGCGATCGCGGCTACGGCAAGCTCAACGTTCAACTGGATACTGATGCCCGTGCCCATCTGGTCAATGTTGCCAATGGCGACGCCCGCGCCCTGCTGAATGCCTTAGAGCTGGCGGTAGAAACCACCCCTGCCGTCAATGGCATGATCCAGATTACGCTGGCGGTGGCAGAAGAATCGATCCAGCAACGGGCCGTACTTTATGACAAAGAAGGGGACGTGCATTTTGACACCATCAGTGCGTTTATCAAAAGCCTGCGGGGATCAGACCCCGATGCAGCGCTGTATTGGCTGGCGCGCATGGTGTATGCCGGAGAAGATCCGCGCTTTATTTTCCGGCGCATGCTAATTTTAGCTGGCGAAGATGTGGGGCTGGCTGATCCCCAGGCGGTAGTAGTCGTACATGCCTGTGCCGAGACCTTCGATCGCGTTGGCATGCCCGAAGGGCGCTATCCGCTGGCGCAGGCCGCACTTTATCTAGCGACGGCTCCTAAATCCAACAGCGTCATGGGCTTTTTTGATGCCCTAGCCGCTGTAGAACAAGAGCGAGAAACCGAGGTGCCGAACCATTTGCGCGATCCTAGCCGAGACAAACACAGCTTTGGGCATGGCGCAAACTACCTGTACCCCCACTCTTATCGAGAACATTGGGTGGCTCAGCAATATTTGCCGGGTAGCCTTCAAGGACAAGTGTTTTACCAGCCCAGCGATCGCGGCTACGAAACTCAAATCCAGCAACAGGTGGCACGACAGCGAGAAGCACAGCTTTCGGCCATGGTGGAAGGCATGACGCTGCCAGAAATCCTCACTTTTAGCCCCACAGATTCCGCCACCGATCGCTGGCTACAGCGTACCCTGAGCCAGGTAGGAGCCAGACTAGCAGCCGTGCGCGATCGCCTGTTTACCCTGGCTAATCCGCAGCGGCATCATGTGATTTTAGACTTGAACGCAGGCAGCGGTTTACTCACCTGGGAAGCCTTACGTCGGGTTCCGGAAGGCGGTGTCTATGCCTGTGTGCGCCATGATGCCGATGCCCATGCCCTGCAAGAACAGGCGGAACTGCTGCCCGCATTACTGCGTCCAATTGTGCTACAAGCCTCACTCCAGGGGTTGCCTCAGCAGTTAGCATCACTTAGGGATATCAAATTCGATCGCCTGATAGGGCGAAATGTGCTGCTGGCAGAACCCGATAAGCTGGCAGCCATACAATCTCTACTGCCGTGGCTGCATCCAGACGGGCAGATAACTTTGGCCGAAACCGTTTCTCGCCATACCCAGCGGCTCTATCGCTTGCTGGATGCCAATGCCCTAGGAGATTCGCTGTATGCGCGTTGGGCGGCGGCCGAAGAAGCCATCTATCAAAACGTCGCAGATCCCGCGATGAACTGGGATGTTGAGGAGCTTCAAGAAAAATTTCAGGCGATCGGACTCATGGCAACCGTGCAGCTGGAACTCAGCCAAACTGATCTGCGCATCACCTCGGCTCTGCTAGAACATTGGTTCAGTCCCGGCACAGACCGGCCCAGCTATACCGATCACCTCAGCCGCTTTCTTGACCCAGCAGAAGTAAAAACTGTGCGCCAAGTCATGCAACAACAGCTCGCCAACCGGGTTGTGCCCTGGGAGAGCGCGATCGCTTTTTACCAGCTTCAGCCCAGCCCACCCCCTGCTTCAAAGCGTCGCCAAAAACTTGCGAATTAAGCCAATCGTTACGGCCGGCAGCTCAAGCTGGGGTGTCAACCCCACATCCTCTAGGATTTCCAATTCTTTCACGGCTTTAGGATTTAACTCCGCTAGCCGCTGCCCAATTTCAGGGGAGGTAAATTGAGATTGCTTGCCCCATAGGATAGCGGTAGGAACTGTGAGCCGCGCCATATACTCCGCTAAGTCAAAGCACAAATCTCCTCGGACAAAAGAGAGGGCGCTGTATTCGGCGTTGGGCTGCTGAGCAGAAGCCAGATAAGCATCGACCATTTCTTGAGAAACCCGATTGGAGCGGGCAAACTGGCGTTTTTCCAGAAAGCTACGAATGCCGCTGCTGGTAGCTAATCCGGTGGTGTAGAGCAGGCGATCGAGCAAGGGAGTACTGACTAACTGCGCAAAAAAGGTGCGGCTATAATCTTTGCCAAAGTCAGACAAGCCCGAAGGGGCCGTCAAGATCAAAGACTTAAACAACCGAGGATAGGCGATCGCCACTCGAATCACCATAGCGGCCGTCAGTGAAGAGGCAACCACCGTTGTCGGCTGAGGGCAAACTTGTTCCAAGAATTCCTTAATCACCGTGAGGTAGTCGTCGATCCGGTACTTGCGAACCAGGTGATCCGATCGCCCCCACCCCAGTAGATCAGGCGCAACCACCCGATAATCTAGGGCAAAAGCTGGATAGACCTTTGACCATTCATAGGCAGATGATCCCCCCCCAAATCCATGTAGAAATACCAGGGTGGGGCGGCTATCCGGTAGATCAGCAACCAATCGATCTGCTGATTGACAATAAGCCCGCCAGAAGGGGGGCTTGGCGCTGTAGTAAACCAACGTACCTAAACTGGTATTGAGCACCTGTTGACTAAAACCAGGGGGTTGGATCATGCAGAAATTAACCTTGCAATAAGACTAGACATTCAAAAAACGATTCTTTGAGTTTGCGTTCTGAGTTCGCGTAGAGATCACCATCCCCACATCGGTCGTGAGAAGACCTAAGCGGGATTGTAGGGCTGCTGCGGACACATCGCTAACACCCCTAGGAGGGGTGACACCCCCTTTTCATAAATCATCTGAAACTGCTAAAGTTTGCATGAAAAATTAAGTCACTCATTTTAAATCTGCCTTTAGTCAGAGTCACGGATAGAATACGTACCATGACTATAATCGATCGGATTTGCATCTTCCGAATCAGCGAACGTACATTACAAACTGTGCAGATTGAACGTATTCAAGACAACAAATTAGTCATAATATTTGGATAAGGTGCATTATCCTCACACTGATCTTTTCGTGCCAGATTGACAACGCGTCTCCTAGAGAATGGAGCTTTGCGGTTGGATTTCTCAGCCATTAGGCTGTTGTATAGGCAGCATTGATAGCGATATGGATAGAGATGAGGCTAAAAGCTATTACTTTAGTTATTATCTCAAGATGGCGACGCACTGAAGCAACGAAGTAGAGTCTTCGAGCTTCCTCAGCTGTCATGATCGCCAACAGGCTATGAGGGGTGGTATCGCCAGTTTTTTGAAGTCAGGACTAGATATCTATTTTCGTTAAGGGTGCTTGCGAGGAGAGAAGAGAATCAGGAAGCAATGTCTTCCAGGTTCCTAACACCAGCAGATCTTTAAAAAATAGCTATTGCCAGCATCAGAGTTGGGCTTTTTAGGAAATTGATTGGCACAAAACCTGATTAAACCTGTCAGAATATCTGTCGTTTTCCAGGATTTGCATACGAGCAAGTGGCAAGTGAGTCTTGCCTGCTTGGAGTTTATATCCAGTACTTGTATCAAAACGACTTTTGGACAGTTGATCAGGCAATGCCCATTAGCTTACCGTTTTGTCTCAAATAATCTATGTCCGAAAACCTGATCTGTTGTTTGCTCAAAGCTAGCAGTTAGGTTTTTCGCAGGACAGTCTCATACTGTTAGGGGGATCTATGGCTGAGTTTTTGGAGGTTTCAGCAGAGCTTGCTCAACCGCTGAGACAACCCAATCCTTGGATCGATTTTGCAGAGGTCTTACCTTGCAATGCATTTCAGCGAAAAGGGTTAAGGGTTGATCAGGTTGAGTGGGACTCTTGTGCGTCAACCTATATTCGGTTAGACATGGAGGATCTGCCGTGTTTTGCCACGGTTGAGAAGCAATTTGAACAGTGGGATGTGGTGTTTGCAAATGCGATCGCCATTCGTCCTTCCAATCCCGCCTATCCCCCTCATTCGGGCATAACGGTATTGATGGGCGCACCCAAGGATGGCTATTTGGAAGCCAGTTTCCTCCGCCCCGCCCATTTCGTCAGCGGCTTTGTCACCAGTTCACGCCGTACCGTGCTCACCGCCTTTGACCAAGAAAATCGCGTGATCGCCTCGACCGAAACCCCAGGTGCCAACCTAGCCACCTCTGAATCCGCTCAAGCGAATATGCAGCTGAGTATCAGAGCTGCCAAAATTCATCGGGTAACGTTTCACGCTTTTGATGGACAACTTACCCTAGATGACTTTTGTTTTTGTCTAGAGTAAGCCCGATCGATCGCTGCCCGCGCTTCGGTCACACCATGCTCCCGTACCCACCCTCTACGCTTTACGGCTGAACACCTCCCAGCACAAATTGCTCGATGGCGGCCGCAACGCCATCTAATTCCACATCTGGGGCAACCCAATCGGCAGCGGCTTTCACAGCATCAGGCGCATTGCCCATCGCCACACCCACGCCGGCATACTGGATCATCTCCAGATCGTTGAAATTGTCGCCGATCGCCATGACGTTTTCGGCTTGGAGTCCCAGCACCGCTTCGGCTAGATATTTAACGGCATTGCCCTTGTTGGCAGACGGATGGGTCGCTTCAAAAAACGTGGCGACAGACTTGGTGAAGTAGAGCTGTTCGGGCGCGTAGCGCTGGCGTAAGGACACTAAGAGCTGATCGATCAGCTCAGTTTGCTGACTCATCGCCAAGAGTTTGGTCGGTTCGCCATGGGCAATGGCCTGTCGCAAATCACCGACGGCAATCGGTTCAATGTTGCTGCGTTCGGCATATTCCAGCGAGTCTTGCGTCAGTTCGCGCACATAGAGCCGATCGTCAATATAGGCGTGAACAGACAACCGATGGCGCAATTCCGGTTGCTCAAAATAGTCCAGCAGTTGCAGCACAAAGTCCTGTGACACGGTCAAATGCCGGGTAATCTGCTCGGTGGTCGGATCTTTAATCAATGCTCCCTGGTAGGTCATCAACGGCAGTTGAGAATTGAGCGCTTGATGAAAGCGTAAGGCAGAACGATACATGCGTCCGGTAGCGATCGCCACCTGCACTCCTCTGTCCTGCACTGCTTGAATTGCCTGTAATACTTGCGATCGAATCTGGTTGGATGCCCCTACCGTCGTTCCATCTAAATCCAGCACCAGAAGCCGAATCGGTTTAACATCTGAAGAGGTGATTCCTTGCGATACAGGAATGGTTTGAATTTTGGGCGGGGTCTGCTGCATGATGATGTTGATTCGAGAGTTTAGGTCAGCCTGCTGGAAGCTGTGAGTCTTCCTAGCTTATTCTCGCCAAAAACTTCCTCAATCCGATGTTTTCCTGAATTC
>DATNOY010001010.1:0-7121 GCA_036703495.1 Coleofasciculaceae cyanobacterium | reverse complement strand
GAGCAGAGGCGATCGCCGCCTGCTCAACCACTTCAATAATCTCTAAACCGAGCGTTCTTTCCACCGAAATACCCTCCAACAGCTGATTTTGCGTCGTTTTGCGGACTACGCCTCGTGTAAAAGTCTACCAGAATTGGGGATCACCATGTAGGGTAAAGCATTTGGTCAACCTGTGATCTTCAGGGATCTTAAGAAACGATAAGCAACGTGAATTTAATAAAACCCGAAACTTAATTTTTGAAAGCGCGGCACTGCCGCACTTTCAAAAATTAAAAGTTTGGTTTTAATTAATTCGTGATCCTAAGCAACGAATTGACCCACTGCTTCCCCTTGCGGAGCATTTCCAAAATCCTCTTAACGCTTGTTAACGAACTCAGGGATAATGTAAAGACTGAATCGCCAACACTACTCACCTATTCACCTTGGGCATTGATCTTCGCAGCTACGTATATTTAGACAGCTTGCAGCGCCAGCATGCTGCTTACTTGGGAACCCAAGCGTTGGGCTTTCTGCCCTTGCCTGGAGACTCTTCCCTATGGGTAGAAATTTCTCCCGGCATCGAAATCAATCGTCTGCTGGATATTGCCCTGAAATCGGCATCGGTGCGTCCGGGGGTGTTGGTGATTGAGCGATTATATGGGCTGCTAGAAGTTCACTCTAGTCGGCAAAGTGATACTAAAGCGGCCGGACGGGCCATTTTAGAGGCGATCGGGGCTAGAGATCGAGACTCTTTAAAACCACGCGTTGTGTCCAGCCAAATCATCCGCAACATTGATGCCCACCATACTCAGCTGATCAACCGCACCCGCAAAGGCAACATGATCCTGGCGGGACAAACTCTTTATGTGTTAGAGGTAGAGCCAGCTGCCTATGCTGCTTTAGCGGCTAACGAAGCCGAAAAAGCGGCCCTGATCAACATTCTGCATGTGTCGGCGGTGGGCAGTTTTGGGCGACTGTACTTAGGGGGCGAAGAGAGAGATATCATGGCCGGATCTCAGGCGGCCCTGGAGGCGATTGAAAATATTGCTGGGCGAGAGGGGCAACTAGGTGCCCGCAACGAGTAGCCTGCTGAGGCGCGTTGAGCATCCGCCCTAGGAATATCTACTAGGTATATCTTTGGGAACATCTTTGGCGACATCTTTGGGGATATCTAGAGAGACATCGGTTTTGCGGTTTGAGTCAGCATGGTTCAGGTTTAAGTTCAGGTCTAAGTTTAGATTTGAATTTGCGGGGGTGCTGTCGGCAAGGAGGAGTTTGAGGCAGGTAGGAGATGGCAAGTAGAGAATTACTAGCACTGCTGAAATGGGGAGCGATCGGCTGGGCAGATTGGCGAAATAGTCATCCTCAGGTTGAGCCTGATCTCAGCCAGGCAGACTTGCGCGGCATTGACCTCAGCCAGGTCGATCTGAGCATGGCGAACCTGAAGAAAGCCTACCTGGCTGAAACCAGCCTCAGCTTCGCCAACCTAAAGCAGTCCAATCTCAGCAAAGCCAATTTGTATGAAGCCGATTTATCGGGGGCTGATCTCAGTCATGCTGACCTGACAGATGCTTACTTGATTGGAGCCAACCTTAGCTACGCCGACTTGCAGGGGGCGACGCTGCGGGGATCTGACCTGCGCCAAGCTAATTTGGATCAGGCGAACCTTAGCCGGGCTGATTTGATGGGAACTGATTTTCGCAGCGCCAGCCTGCGCCAAGCTGACTTTAGTGATGCCAACCTGATGAAGGCAGACTTGACCCATGCCCTGCTCAACGCTGCTATTTTTAACAGCGCCAACCTCAGCTGCGCTAATCTTGACCGAGCTGACTTGATTTCTGCCTATTTCTCTAAAGCCAGCCTTTACCGGACTACTTTGGCGGCAAGTCAGATGGTGAACGCTTTTTTGGTGGGGGCAACGCTGGTTGAAGCTAATTTTGAGCGATCGAACCTCAGTTGGGCTAATCTCAGCAGAGCCAACCTGACTAGCGCCCATGCCCCCAAGGCTAATCTCCATAACGCCAATCTTAGCCGTGCCGATTTGCGAAAGGTCAATTTGCAGGGAGCCAACCTGCGGGGTGCCAATTTGCTCCAGGCTAATCTAGAAGGAGCCAACCTATTTGAGGCGGATTTGTCGCTCGCCAATCTCAGTCAAGCTAACCTGCGGGGTACGATTATGCCGGATGGCCGACAACATCCCTAGAGGTGCATTCGGCAAACGTGCCTTGGATTGATCTCTCTCTATCTAAGGCTTATGAAGGTAATCAAACCCAGAATTTTTTAGGGAGAGCGGCTGTGCAGCTCTCCCTAAAAAATTTCTGGAAGTTAATGGGTTGACGATCTTAACCGCATGCTTCCACCCTACTAATTCGAAACTTCTGCCATCTCGATGACGCGACCGTCTAAATCCTTCACCAAAAAGTTGAGTGGCTTATCACGACGCAGCTTGTACTTGACCCCATAGGATTGCACCCGCATCAACACCTGCTCCAAGCAGTCGTGGTCAAAGCAGACATGGCGTTGCCGGTTTTTTTGACCCAAGCTAGCGCCAGAAATAATATGGAGTTGGGTGTTCTTCTTGAGCTGATACCACAATCCTTCAGAAGTTTGGTAGCTTTGGCTAGCAGGACGCGCCAGGGCTGTTGACCCATAAAGCGGATCAATCCCTACCGTACCGAGGGTTTGCTCATAGTTGTAGTAGTAGTGCAGCGGCACATCTGCCACCGGTAAGCCCAGCAATCCCTCATAGAACTGACGAGCCATCTCTAGATCAGACACCATGACGGTATAAACCTTGGGGGCGCTGGTCAAGAACATCCACATGGCTCCGGCATAGGCTACCAGAAGCAGCACCATAATGCCTTGAGTGGACAGCAGACTATCCAACGGCAAAGAGGGCAGGAAGGAACCCAGCGTCGGGGAGATTAGGGACATAACGCGATCGGCTATAACCATGAACGGTATATCAGATATATCAGTAGGATGGAACCAAAGCAGTTAGGACGGCAACTCAATTTGGGTAAACTTAGAAGATTTGTAAGGATTTGTCAAGATCCCCAATTCTTCCTTCTAGTCTATCAAGGCTTTTACAGACTCGTCCAAACTCTACAAGGAGTTTAAGAAATCCTCAAATTGCCATCCTTATAGCCGTGCCACTTCTCTGTCCGGCAGTCTGGACTTTACGAAACTTATAATTGAACCAAAGGCGGAATTTTTGAGATTTCTGGCTGATTGATTGCTCGATCGCGCTTAAATCAAGTAAGGATCATGGGTTAAATAAAATCCAGGCTGGGAATGCAGCAGTGCTGCTCCTGAGGGGGCACAGCTCCTAAACCTCCATTTCATTAAATTCACGATCCTAAGGGAACCTAGCTCAGGGAACGAAGAGGCAAATTCATGGCAACGGGACAATTGTTATTGGTAGATGATGAACCGGGGTTGCGGCAAGCGGTGCAAGCCTATTTAGAAGATGATGGCTTTACCGTTCATGCGGCTAGCAATGCTCAGGAAGGCTGGGACTTGCTGCAACGCATTTCGCCCGACCTGGTGATTTCAGACATCATGATGCCCCAAGTGGATGGCTATCAGTTTCTCAAGCAGCTCCGCGAAGATCCGCGGTTTCAGTCATTGCCGGTGGTCTTTTTGACCGCTAGAGGCATGACGTCTGACCGGATTCAGGGCTATAACGCTGGTTGCGATGCCTACCTGTCGAAGCCGTTTGATCCGGATGAGCTAGTGGCGATCGTCTCTAATCTATTAGAACGCCGTACTGCTGCCAAAGTGACCGATGGCGAAATGCCGGATATTGCCGACATGGCCCGGCAAATTGCTGAAATCCGGGCCATGCTGACCCAGAGAGGCACGATCGCCCAAACGCCTGCCCCGATCAAGATTGACTTTACCCCTCGAGAACAAAGCGTTTTGGAGCTAGTGGCCGAAGGGTTGATGAACAAAGAGATTGCCCGCCGTCTAGAAACTAGCGTGCGCAACGTTGAGAAGTACGTCAGCCGGTTGTTTAGCAAAACGGGGACCAACAGCCGCACCGAGCTGGTGCGCTATGCCTTAGAGCACGGGCTAACGAAATAGCAAGCGATCGCGGCTCTACTGATTGCGGCTCTACTGATCGCCTCTGATCCGGGTGGGTTCTAACCAGGCGATGATTGATCGCTTCAGCTGGGTCATGTCTCGCGAAAACTCTTGTTTGACAAACTGCCCGATGGCATCAAACGGAGAGAATTCGGTGCCCGTTGTCCAGTTGACCTCTTGCCCCAATGGCGTGACGTGCGTGCCCTTCAAGATTTGAATGCTGGTCATCTCCGGAAAGCGATAGTCCAATGCTTCACTGAGCGATCGCGTTTGGTCAATATCGTCCTGGGTAAATTTGATCAGCAAATTACGCCGTACCTGGTATTGAGTGGCAACTAGATCATTCGTCTCTTCAGGAGAGGGAGTAAATTCCACATCAAAGGCAGGAATGGCAAACTGTGGGGGCTGAGTTCCCAGCTGAGAGCCGATCTGAGCAGCCAGCTGGGAGGCAAACTGCGAGGCAAATTGCGAGGTGAACTTAGAAAACTGCGAGACTTGCTCCAGCATCGGAATGGAACGGCGAGCCGGATAGTTATTAAACGAAATCAAGATATTTCCTGCCCGTTCCACGGCAAATAAGCTGCCCATCAGCAGATGCAGCTTGCAGCCCATGCTGTGCCCCACCCCATAAATCGGTAAGGCTCGCGTTCGCAGCACCTCTTCCTGCAAATGTTCTAACGCCAGATTAGAGAGACGATAGACACGCTGCGCGATCGCCGTATGGTCGAGGGTATTAACAAATGGCGTGGCCACAATCGCATAGCCCTGGCTGAACAAATATTCCAGCAGGCTGCGATAGGTAACTTGCGGGGCGGCCGCAACAAAGGCTCCCCCTAAAAAATGAATGATTGCTTTAGGGCGCGCTGGCACCAAGATCCAGTTGCCGTAAACTTCCTGCCACTCCATAACTCTATCCGTTAGCTCTAGCCATATAAGTCTCGTTACTTTTATCCTAAGAGCTGGTTAAATAAAGTGGGTTATCTCCCGGCAGACTGGATCAGCAACTTAGCCAGTTCACAAAATCCCTCCGACTCGGCTGCCTCGGTTCTATAGGCAGGTTTGTGCTGTAGCTGATTCAGATAATGCTGCACATTGGCCACGCCTACCGACAGCGGAAAGCGATCGGGCTGGAATAAACTCTCATCATTAGGGCTATCGCCCACGGTGACGATCTCCTGAGGCGCATAGGGAAAATATTGGCTCAAGGTGCGGCATAGACCCATCGCCTTGTCTTGCTGCAATGATTTGATGTGGCATTGCACGGTGCTATAGGTGAATCCCCAGCCCTGAGCGAGGCAGCGATCGCGCAGGCGATGGATGTCTGCTATACTCAACCCAAAAACATCAAATGTCCAATCGGTGAGGCGAAACTGATTGTCGATAGAGGTTTGAATCTGCGGAAATTCGGCTTTGAGCTGAGCAAACATATCAGCTAGCTGCTGCCGATGGCAGCTCAGGTCAAGCGGCACTAGTAGCTCTGGTTCGGCTCCGTTTGGGGCGGTTCCATTGCGGTAGAGAATGCCACCGTTTTCGGCGATCGCTCCCACAACAGGCAAGTAGCTAACAATGCCGTTCATCCAGCCTGCCGATCGCCCCGTGATAATTAACACTTGAATTCCAGCCTTGTCCAACGCAGTCAAAGCTTGCAACAAGGCGGGCGTAAACTTTCCTTGCTGGGTGAGCGTGCCATCCATGTCTGTTGCGATCAGCCGCACCGATTGAAAGACCTGAGGTTCTAAAGGTTGCATCGTCATACTGTCATAATATTGATGGCTGTTAATTAGGGGGCAAATCATCTGGCAGATCCGCCCTTCAATTGAACAGAAGGTCATTATCCAACTGCTTTGTTCCTACTAGACTATGCCAAAGCCTGTCACTCTTCTGTTAGTCGATGACACCGCCACCGATCGCGCGATCTACCAGCGATTTCTTCATCAGGATCATCGCCGCAGATACGAAATTGTGGAGCTTGGCACGGGCGAAGCTGCCCTGAACTGGTGCCAGCAGCACGCCCCAGATTTGATTCTGCTGGACTATTCTCTGCCAGGAATAAATGGCTTAGAGTTTCTGAAGCGTCTCAAGCAGCAGCAGGCAGAGCTTCCCCCTGTGATTTTGCTGACGGGCTATGGCAATACCCACATTGCCGTAGAAGCCATGAAGCAGGGCGCACAGGATTATCTGGATAAAAATCAGCTTAAGGCAGATATCCTCTGCTTAACGGTGCATTCTGTGTTGGAACGCGTGCAGTTTCACCGTTGTCTAAAGCGGCAGCAAGAGCAGCAGCAGTTAGTCACTGAAATTGCCCTGCGGATTCGGCAATCGCTGGACTTAGAGGACATTTTGAATACGGCAGTTCAAGAAGTTCGATTGTTTTTGCAAACCGATCGCGTCATCATTTATCGCTTTGATTCTGGTTGGCAGGGGCAGGTGATGGTGGAAGCGATCGGTGCTGGGTGGACGCCGATGTTAGGAGAAGTGATTTATGACCCCTGCTTTGAGTTGGATTGCGTTAATCACTACAGGCAGGGAAGAGTAAGCACGATCGACAATGTGCTCACGGCTAGCTTAGAACCTTGCTATGAAGACTTGCTGACGCGGTTTCAGGTGCAGTCCAATCTGGTTGTGCCCATTTTGCAAGGCGAAGATCTGTGGGGACTGCTGATTGCGCAGCATTGCGTCAGTCCTCGGCTGTGGCAAACCGATGAAATTGAAATGCTGCAGCAACTTGCTGTGCAGCTCTCGATCGCTATTCACCAAGCCGAACTGCATCAACAGGTGCAGCATGAGCTGCAAGAACGGCGGCAGGCTGAAGTGCAGCAGCAGCAATCTCAAGCCCGTTTTCGAGCTATGTTTGAGCAATCTCCCTTAGGGATTGTCCACTTTGATCCGCAAGGGCAACTGCTGGCGGTCAATCGGGCTTGGGCAAAGATTTGGGACACGACCACCGAGCATTTGCAGAACTACAACGTTTTGCAGGAGTTGTCTCTGGAGCAAGATGGCAACCTGTCAGCGATTCAGCGGGCGTTTGTCGGTGAGCCAGTTTTCCTACCGACATT
>DATNOY010001009.1:0-5600 GCA_036703495.1 Coleofasciculaceae cyanobacterium | reverse complement strand
TAATTAAGCATAAACCCTTAAAACCCTGTGCTGCCCGCTGCGCGGACGGCACAGGGTTTTAGATCTGGTTTCTCATTACGCCGAGGTACTTAGTCATCCCGCTAGTTGAACAGCAATATCTCTTTCTAGGCACAAAGCAATCAGATGCCTAGCCTGGACAGGCATTGAGCGTTGAGCCTCTGAATGCTGATGTTTACTAAACGTTAAACCGAAACAGCATCACATCTCCTTCTTGCACCACATATTCCTTGCCTTCACTGCGTACCCAGCCTTTCTCTTTAGCAGCGTTCATAGAGCCTGCGGTTACCAGATCCTGATAGGCAACCGTCTCAGCCCGAATAAAGCCGCGCTCAAAGTCTGAATGAATCACTCCTGCGGCTTGTGGAGCCACCATGCCAGCATGAATTGTCCAGGCGCGGGTTTCTTTCGGTCCTGTGGTGAAGTAAGTGCGTAGCCCCAAAAGTTGGTACGTGGCGCGAATGAGAGATTTTAACCCTCCTTCTTCGACGCCCAACGATGCTAGAAAATCGGCTTGATCTGCAGGCGGTAATTCGACCAATTCAGATTCTACTTGAGCAGAAATCACCACAACTTGGGCATGCTCCTGAACTGCGATCGCCCGCACTTTTTCTACCCACTCGTTTCCAGTAGCCAAATCATCTTCTGAGACATTGGCAGCATAGATCACCGGCTTGCGGGTCAGCAATCCTAGCGGCTTCAGCAAAAGCTCCTCCTCTTCATTGAGCGTGACGAGGCGAGCCGGTTTGCCTTGATTCAGAACAGCAACAATCTGCTCTAGAGCGGTTAGCTCAGTTTGAGCTTCTTTGCTTGTACGGGCTTGTTTACGGGTGCGATCGATCCGCTTTTCCACCTGCGACAAGTCGGCCAGCACCAGTTCCAGGTTAATAATCTCGATGTCCCGCACCGGGTCAATAGAGCCAGAAACGTGAATAATATCGTCGTTCTCAAAGCAACGCACCACATGAACGATGGCATCTACTTCCCGAATGTTGGCAAGAAACTGGTTGCCCAAGCCTTCGCCCTGGCTTGCGCCTTTCACCAATCCGGCAATATCAACCAACTCCACTCGGGCCGGCACAGTCTCCACCGATTCAGAAATTTTTGTCAGGGTCGATAAACGCTCATCGGGAACTGCCACCACCCCCACGTTCGGTTCGATCGTGCAAAACGGAAAGTTCGCCGCCTGCGCTTTGGCATTAGCAACAACGGCATTAAAAAGGGTCGATTTGCCTACGTTGGGTAGTCCAACAATCCCGGCTCTCAGCATAGAAAATTTGAGTAACGAAGCATTACTAATTCTAGGTCAGAACCGCCAGTCTAGGGCAGAACCGCCAGTCTAGGGCAGAATCGCTCAGGATAATTGGGCTATGGGGAAGCTGCCCCTACCTGGAGGCTTTGCCTCCAAAACCTAATTGAATGCAATCCCATCCTTAAGTTAGGAAGAGCTGACGAATCCCAGCACTGCCAATTTCTACCGCCAGCGCTGCCAGCAAGAAGCCCAATAGCTTCGTAGCAATTAATGCCCCCTCTTGCCCAATCCAATCTGCCACACGATTCGCTTGTCGGAAGATAAACCAGCTGACAATCAGGGCTGCCAGAATACCCAGGGCGACGCTCAAATGAGCCGTAGGCGATTCAGACACCATCAACAGCACCGTTGTCAGCGTGCCGGGTCCAGCCAGCAACGGCAGCGCCAAAGGAGTAATGGCAATATCTCGCCCTTGCTCTGCGATCGGATCATCCAGGTCGCCCCGGAGCATGTCAAGGGCAATGAGCAACAGCAGCAAGCCACCCGCAATTTGCAAAGAGCCAATACTAATTTCCAGGTAATCTAAAATGGGTTGTCCGACGTAGGAAAAGACCAGCAGAACGGCTGTAGCAACGAGGCTGGCTCGGTCTACCACTCGATTACGCTGCTCTAGCTCCATACCTTTTGTCAGCGCTAGAAGAACTGGGGCATTTCCTAAGGCATCAGCCAATACAAAAACGGCAATAAAAGTACGCGTCAAAACCGGGATGTCTAGAAAATCCATCGAGTACCTGTGGGAAAACTGGCAAACAGCTTCCTCTACCCTAGCGTGATCTGCAATCCAACTTGCGTTCAGGTTACGTACCTATGACAGACATCCTATTGCTGTAGAAGCTCTGATTCTCTACAAGAGAATTTATACATATAATTTATGGCAACTTAACAAAAACTTAATAAAAGCGGTACACTTAATCACGTAAAGCGCGGATACAAAATAAGGAGACATTGCATCAATGAGTCTTCAACAATTCAAGGCAAAATTGTTGGCAGTTAGCCTTTTCACGGTGTCTGCTTGCGGCACATTTGCAATCTTTGGGTCTGTACCTGTAATTGCCAAAATCGCCTCTGCTCCCCCCTTCTCGATTGACAAAATTGAGGCATTTTTGCGTCAGCAAACTAATCTTTCACCTGCCTCGATTCAGGACAGTGATCACTCATCCCGTCTTTCCTTGAACAGCCCCACAACTCATGGCAATCAGAATGGCTCTGAGCGCCAGAATGCTAAACCTGTGGTCATCGGAAATCCAGTTCATTAGCCTCTTGCTGAGACTACCTTGCTGAGACTAATAGATCTGGAGTGGTGGAAGGCAACTTTCGCTAATGCCGCGATCGCTTCGCTGGCGGGGTCAGGTGCTAGGACTACCCTGTAGCAGGGGCAAGAGCTGTCCCTTCATACTGATCGCTGTTCATAATTGGGAAAGCTGCACTAGGGCAGCCCCATGCAGCTAATTCCTGTTTTCAGCATTGGGCTTGAAAACGTAGTGCTCTTTAAAAAACCGATCCTCAATTTCATGAGCAGCCAGGGGTTTGGAAAATAAGTAGCCCTGACCCAACTCACAACCCAGTTGTCGAAGCCATTGCAGTTGCTGAGGCGTTTCAATTCCTTCCGCCACAACGGCTAATCCTAGCTGATTACTTAAGGTAATGATGGTACTCACAACCTGATAGTTGCGGTTGCCTTCCAGCATTTGTCCTACAAAGGAGCGATCGATCTTCAAATTATCGGCAGGAAAGCGGTGGAGATAATTCAGAGAAGAATAACCCGTCCCAAAGTCATCAATGCTGATCCGGATTTTTCTTGCCTTTAATTGATCCAATAGATCAATGGTGCGGTTGATATCCTCGATCAGCATACTCTCAGTAATTTCTAAGGCGATGGAGTCGCCCTCTAACCCTGTTTCCGCTAATACGCGATCGATATCTTCAATTAAACTGGCTTTGCGCAGGTCTTGAGCAGAGAGGTTAATGCTGACTTTGAGGGGAAATCGAGCGGCATATTGAGCTTTCCAGGTTCCCAACTGTTGGCAAGCTGTTCGAAACACCCAACTATCAAGCGGTACAATTAATCCTGTTTCTTCGGCAATGGGAATAAACTCTGCTGGTGAAATGAATCCCCGCGTCGGATGCTGCCACCGGACCAATGCTTCGAACCCAAATAGGCGATCGCCTGAGATATCAACAATCGGTTGGTAGTATACGATGAACTCTTCCCGTTCTAGCGCTTTCCGGAAATCCGATTCTAAAGTAAGTCGCTTTAAGGCTATTGTATGCATGTCAGCATCGAAGATTTTATACGAACTTCTCCCTTGCGCTTTAGCCTGGTACATGGCGATGTCTGCATCACGGATGAGATCCGAGGCCTGACGATAGCTTTTTTCGCTTAAAACAATACCGATACTGGTGCTGATAGACATTTCATACTCATTCAGCGTCAGCGGTATTTGACAATCTGCCAAAATCCGTTCCGTGATTTGAATTACTTCTTCAAGACCGGCAATATCTTCCAGCAGAATCACAAATTCATCACCCCCTAGTCGAGCGACTAAATCTGCCGCCCGCAGATAGGTTTTTAGCTTCTGGGCAATACTCTTGAGGATCTGGTCGCCAACCAAATGCCCTAAGCTATCGTTGATCACTTTGAACCGATCCAGGTCTAGAAACAACACAGCATATCGATACGTTTCCACACGTCTGGCTCGGTTAATCGCCAGTTGAAGCCGCTCCACCAGAAGGGTTCGATTCGGTAAATCCGTTAATGGATCATACAAAGCGTTGTAAATAATCAGTTCTTGAGCTTGCTTGAGTTCGGTGATATCTGTAATGGTGCCAACGTAACCTGTAATTTGCCCGTCCGAATCGCGTTCTGCCACCGTTTGCCCAAACACCCAAACCACGGTGCCATCGCTTTGCTGAAACCGATACTCCAGCCGAAAGGATCGCTTTTCTTGCACAGACTCATACCATTCGGTAGTAATCCTGTCTCGATCCTCGGGATGCAGTCCTGTCATCCAGCCCTGTCCAACGGACTCCTCTGCGGTAAGTCCGGCAATGGCACACCAGCGATGGTTGACATAAAAGCAATTGCCGTCGGTATCCGTACAAAAGATGCCGACTGGAGCTGCCGCCGCTAACGTAGCATACCGCTGTTCACTTTCTCGCAGATGGGACTCGGCTCGCTGTCGTTCTGCTAGCTCAGTTTGCAGCAGCTGATAGGCCGTTGCCTGCTGAATGGCGATCGCCACCTGAATGGAAAGTTGTTGTAGGAGGCTAATTTCTTCTGGCTGCCACTGACGAGCAGCATGGCTTTCAATAGCGTTGAGCCAGCCCCACAGGGTGTCTCCCTGGATAATGGGGACTAAAATTTTTGCTCGAATTTGTAAGTTCCTTAGGAGCTGCCGGTAACAATCACTCATCTCAAAGGTATCGATGTCGGGTACGACTCGAATGCTGCCTTGGCGATGCGACTCCAGCCAAACTGGATCAAAACAAGGATCGTAAAATTGTTTACCCAGATTAGAGAGATTGCCATTTGCGATCGATTCGGAGACAACGACCACACTCCAATCAGGTTGAAACCGACAGATAGAAACGCGATCGCAGCCCAAGAGCGATTGCACTTTTTGAACCGTTGTATCGAGAATATCTGACAAATTCAGCGATGAGCGAATCTGGGAGGCAACCTTAGCAATTAACTGCTCTCGCTCTGCCGTTGCCCTCAACGCAGCTGTCCGTTGCTCTACCTGCTTTTCTAATTCAGAATTGCGGCTCTCTAATAGCTCTACCTTCTCGGCTTCTAAAACTGCTTGTCGCTGCAGGGAGGTTTGTAAATCGTCGTACTGTTGCTTAATTCGCAGCATGGAATGAACTCTAGCTCGGAGTTCAATGCCGCTGACGGGTTTGCTAATAAAATCATCTGCCCCTGCCTGGAAGCATCGAGCCAGATCTTCTTTAGTGCTTAAGGCGGTCACCATGATGATGGGAGCAACTTGCCATTGCGGCATGGCTTTAATACGCTGACACACTTCAATCCCATCCAGTCCTGGCATCATCACATCTAGCAAAATGACATCCGGTTGAAAGATCTCTAATGAGTCAATGGCAGCTTGCCCGCTAGAAGCATAGTGCAACACATATCCTTGCTCAGGCAGGAGAGCTTCAATCACATCAAAGTTTTCAGGTTCATCATCAATGATTAAAATGGAGGGCTGATGCATAGTGACCTAGGTTCAGCTAATAAAATTATTTGTTATGGGGTTTGATTGCTTCTGTT
>DATNOY010001008.1:0-2060 GCA_036703495.1 Coleofasciculaceae cyanobacterium | reverse complement strand
CCAAGTGGAAGCCATTATTGGCGATCGCCTCTCCGAACTTTCGACCGTGCTGATTAGCGAAACAGAGCTCAACCGCTATAAACGGCTGTTGCGGAATGACTACGCTTTCTCTACGGAAACGGCCAGCCAAATGGCCGGGCTTTACGGCTACTACAGCACGATCGCTCAAGCTCACCTGTCCGCCCAATACCCTGGCGTGATTCAGTCCTTCCATCCCGAAGAGCTGCGCCAACTCGCCAACCAATATCTCTCGCCCTTGCGATATGCAGCCACCCTTTTGCTGCCTGCGTAAAGGTAGGCTATCTACCTTAGGCTGTCTACCTTAAAGTTATAAAGTTATACAGTCTAAAGTTATACGGTCTAAAATTATACCGTTGGGTTTAGGGTCAAGTTTATCATCCATTCCCGCTTCCCCTTCCCCTTTCCTCTGCCCCCCTATCCCCCATTCCTAATGCCCGTCAAGCATAGCGTCGCTCATCTGCTGCAAAATCGAACCGTTCACCGAGCCGTTTTAGAGAACGGTATGGTGGTGCTGGCGGTAGAAAATCCAGCCGCCGATATTGTGTCCGGTCGGATTTTTATTCGGGCCGGTGGGCGATATGAGCCACTCGAAAAAGCAGGCTTGTCGCATTTGATGGCATCTGTGATTACCAAAGGCACCGATCGCCTCTCTTCTCAGGAAATTGCGGAACGCGTAGAGTCAGTGGGCGCTAGCTTGGGGGCAGATGCCACGTCAGATTATTGCCTGATGAGTCTGAAGACGGTTTCAGCCGATTTTGCCGAGATGCTAGAGCTGATGTCGGAGCTGATGCGATCGCCCGCCTTTCCGGAAGCAGAAGTTGAGCTAGAGCGTCGCCTTACCCTGCAAGGAATTCGCTCTATGCAAGAGCAACCCTTTGCCGTTGCCAATACGCAATTGCGGCAGGCGATGTATCAGAACCATCCCTATGCGCTGCCCAGCTTGGGCACTGAAGAAACGGCGGCAAAGCTCAACCGGGAAGACTTGCAGCACTACCACCAAACCTATTTCCGTCCCGATAACGTTGTCGTCAGCATTGCAGGGCGGATTGGGCCCGAAGACGTGATTGGATTGGTCGATCGCATCTTTGGCGATTGGCATCCTCCAACGCAGGCAGATGGCTCCCCTATCCCTTTTCCCACGATTAACCTGCCGACCCTCACCCCTAAGCCCGAGCGACTGGTCACGGTGCAGGATACGCAGCAGGCGATCGTCATGCTGGGTTATTTGGCTGTGGCAATCCATCATCCTGACCATATGGCGCTGAAGCTGCTGAACACCTATCTGGGCAATGGCTTATCCAGTCGGCTGTTTGTAGAACTGCGCGAAAAGCGAGGCTTGGCTTACGAAGTGTCGGCCTATTATCCCACCCGCGCCGATGTTTCCCATTTCGTGGCCTATATGGGTACGGCTCCGGATAATGCAGCGATCGCCCTGGATGGGTTGCGCTATGAAGTTGAGCGTCTTCGCACCACGCCCCTCACCCCCGACGAACTGCAATCGGCTAAAAACAAGCTGCTGGGTCAATATGCCCTGGGTAAACAGACGAATGCCCAAATTGCCCAAATCTTTGGCTGGTATGAAACGCTGGGCTTAGGCATCGATTTTGATGAGAAATTCCAGCAGCAGGTTGCTGATGTCACGATCGAAGCGGCTCAGGACGTTGCCAATCGCTATTTTACAGAGCCTTATGTCTCCCTGGTGGGTTCATCAAAAGCAGCAGAATTGGCTGAGAAAGCGGGCGTCTAGCGGCGCAAGCAGCCAGCTGAAGCTCAGGGGATAGAGTTTGACAGAAGTCCCAATTTGCTGAAGGGTCTGTTCCAGAGACCTTCCAAGCCGCTCAATTAAAAAACCATCAAATTATTAAGATATTTAAAGTATATCTAGTAATCCATACTCGTTATGAGTACGATTATTGCAGTTCACGGTTGGAGCCGTGCTTGCAATCTTAATCAAAGGAGCCATTTTTGGCATGACTGAAGAGAAGAAGTTAACCACCGCCACGGGTTGCCCGATTTTTGATAACCAGAACTCAATCACG
>DATNOY010001007.1:0-2806 GCA_036703495.1 Coleofasciculaceae cyanobacterium | reverse complement strand
GCTGATCCAAGATTACGAGTATTGAGTTTAGGAATTCAATTTAGTTGTTTGATTAGTTTGATTGTTCTGGCAATCTTTCAACCCTGATTTTGACAGCTGATGAGTTTCTATTGATATAGCAATCCCCAATCAATTGTAAGATTTCCCTGTCGTGCGTCCGCGTGGCGTGGGTATTGCCTAAACGTCTCGTTCGCGCTGGGTTGCGGGCAAGATGCCCGCACTACAAATGCTTACCAATCAAATATTACTTCGGCAATATTTGAGAATACCTAACTCTCTAGGGTTTCATTGTGGGGCGTGCTTCGCGCCCCACAATGAAGCCTAATTAAATTGCCGAAGTAATAGGACTGCTATATTACGGCTTCAGCCATATCGTGCTGCGCACTTAGATGAGGACGGGTGTGGTGGCTGTACCCCCGGGCTCCTCGCGCACCCCGTCTCATCTGGATGAGGACTGCTTAAAAAACAACCCCCACTTAACCCAGCGCAAAGCATTCCATACGTTGCCCCCGCCTGCCTCTATTTTGGCAAGCCTCTATTTTGGCAAGCCTTTATCTTGGCAAGAAAGTACATCACTAAAGCTTTCAGGACTTTTTATACCCTTCACATCCTCCTTGTCAATTGAAGACCAGCTTGATTCGTGATGAACCGATGGTAAGAACCTCACGCTACGTCAGGGTCAAGCGCTGAAGTAGAAAATTTTTAAGGATGCATTACAAGGCTCACTTGGCTTACTTGGCGTTAGCTCGGCCATGTGGAATGAGAGCCTACGGTTGCAGTCAGCAACAACTGCTCAAAACGCTGAGCAATGCGAGTTTGAAACCGCTCCCGATGCTTGAGCAGCTTGAATGAGCGTACCATTGCAACAGGGGGCAATTGGCTCGAATCAGCGATCGCAACAGTTCGTAAGATGCCAAAGCGAACTTCTTTATTCACCATCCATTCTGAAATTACCGTTGCGCCAATGCCATTTTCAACGACGGCTTTAATCATTTCACCGCTACTCATCTCCAAAATGACGTTCAGTGTCGTTGGCTCCATCCCCCAATCCCGCAAGGCTTGCTCAAAGATTTCACGTGTCCCCGATCCGGCTTCGCGCATGACCCAGTCTGTTGTCGAAAGTTCTGATAAGGGAACCGTCTGACGTTCAAACCAGGGATGCGCTTGCCCAACCACCACTTGTAAGCGATCGCCCCCAATCACCTGCTGGTCTAAACACGCTAATGCGGCTGGGGAGACAATTCCTTCCACCAAACCGAAATCAAAGTTACCGGACACGGTGCCTGTGCTGATCTCCTGGGTGTTGCCCAAGATGCAGTGGACTTGAATCCCCGGATACTGTGTTTTGAATTGACTGATCAAGCCAGGAAGCCAGTAGTTGCCAATGGTTTGGCTAGCGCCTAGCCTCAGCTCCCCGCGTTGCAGTTCACTCAATTCCTGCAAGCCTCGTTTTGTCAAAGCGACCTGATCCAGAATTTTTTGGGCTTCTCCTTTTAGCAACTCACCTGCTTGCGTGATCTCAATCCGGCGACCAATGCGGTGGAAAAGCAGCATGCCAATTTCCTCCTCCAAACTTTGAATTGCCGCACTAACCGAGGGCTGGGTCAAGTAAAGCGCTTCTGCAGCACGGGTAAAGTGCAGATGTTGCGCAACGGCTAGAAAAATCCGGAGTTGTTCAAAGGTCATCGGTGACTCGGAGTGGGTTTGAGCGATCGCCAAAATGCTTTTTACAGCGCTTTGCGCCTGAGTAAGTGTGGGTTAAGCTATCCACGATATTTCCAGCGTGGTTGGTGCGGCTTCTCACTATGGTCAAACAGCGCTATTGACTGCAACAGCTGTAAAACTTTCCCGGGCATTGTGGATTATTTCAGTTGCAGCAGCGGCAAGCTATCTGTTTCAACATCAGCACTCCCCATCAGATCAGGAAGTGCCGCCCCAGCCTCAAATCCCCTGGTTCATTGGATTCTTTATGCTTGCTTCCGCTGTCAGAACTTGCGTTCCTACTGTTGCATCGTGGTCACCAACCCTGACCTCGTTGTCAGAAATAGGATTAACATTAACACTGTTTTTGATTGGTGCAGAATTATCTCAGCATCAGTTAAGGGTGGTAGGTTGGAAACCTATGCTATAGGGTGTGGTGTTATGGCTTTTCATCAGTTCAACCTCTCTGATCATCATTCGATGGATTACACCATGAAATAGACACATCAGGTTGGCAAAAGATTTTACAACAGAGAGCGTAATTGGATCTGCACACGAGTGGTTGCACCAACGACTAAAACAGCAGCTTCATTAAACTCAGGAGGCCCTGTACGAATGACCGGATTGCCAGAGAAACCGAACTCTTCAGTGGGAATGCCTAAGAAGTTCCGCTGCAGCTGTCCACTAGAATTACTATCGTGGAAGGCCGCGATCGCATAGCTGCCCGATGGCAAGTTTTCAAACGTCACCTGCAGCGGGTCTTCGGTAATCCTGACGCATTGGCTCTTGACTGCGCGCTCACTTCGGTCAGGAAAACCCTGACTATTAGCAAAAAGGCTGAGGCAAACCTGTCCATTGCGATTCCTTAGCCCATTAACTTCCACAGTCAGGTTGCTAGTGAAACTGGCTTGAGCTGCACTGGGAAGCATAAAGACTCCCGTAAGGGACAGCAAAAACGCAATAATTTCAATGCGATTTTTCATGGGTTACCTTCTGGAAGCTGAGATATGACCCTCCTAAGTCAGTTGTGAGTAGGGATGCCTTAAGGGCTTTGTCCCCACACCCCTCTGGGTTTTCTCAGGACTGATTTAGGATTGCTAGACCT
>DATNOY010001006.1:0-2764 GCA_036703495.1 Coleofasciculaceae cyanobacterium | reverse complement strand
CGCTCTGAATTCCGCAGGAAAGAATTAGCTCAAACCACTGCTCTGATTCAGCTGGAGTCATTGCAGCAACGACAAGAAACAGAGCGGCAGATTTTTGAAATCCAGCAAGAGCAGAACCGCTTAGCGCTGGAGCGTCAGAAGATTGAAAACGAGATTGCCGTGGCTCAGAAAGAAGCGGATATCGCCAAAGGTCGAGCTAATGTAATCAAAGCAGGTGAGCAGCTGCGCACTGGTCAGATTACTCAGGAAGAATTCGATGCAACCGTTGGCGAATTGCAAGCAAATCAAGCTGGACTGCTTGCCTTGCAGCGTGGTGGTGGTTTGATTCAACAGCAGATTGCTATTCAGCCACAACAGGAAGCAGCAGCACGACAACAGTTTGAATTGCAGCAGCGATCGCAGCTCACTCAAGGATTAGTCGGACTGTACCAAACACTTAGACCAGGGCAGCAGGCGCAAGTACGGCAACCATTACAAAACCTATTTGCACAACAGGCAGGCTTCCAGAATGCTAACGACCTGCGCCAGACAGGTTCGCAATTGGTGCAAGGCTTCGTTCGGCAGATAGCAGGCGGTGGTGGAGTAGTGCCCGGAGATGATTTCTTCCGGAGGAACACTCCTCGCAGTCAGGCGATCGCTGCTGGGCTTGGCAAGACCGCTCAAGGAATTCCGACTCAGCCAACAGCGATCGACCTATCGCAAACTCAATTTAGTCAGCAGTTACAGCAAACACTGCAATCGCTTGATACTACTGCTCGTCGCGCTCAGATTCAGAATAGCCGACCAGTGCCAACCTTAAACCTACCGCAGGCGTTGCCTAATATCGAAGCTTTACGTCAACAGCAGTTAAAACAGCAGCAGGTTAATCTACGTCCAGAGCAGATTAATGCGATCGCTGACGCATACTGGCAGCGATTCTCTGGTTTTGGCGACGGCGTGACACGCGATAGCAAAGCGAAGACTCCCTCTACGCCGACAACACGGATTGAAGCACCTATTACGGTTAATGTGACCGTGCCGAACGATCAAGCGCGGACATTCAGAGAGATTGAAAGTCAAGTTGACCAGCGATTGAGAACGGTGGTGCAGAAAGCAACTGAAATTGTTGGCAATAACAGCAATCAGTTGTACCGAACTCAGTAGGAGTTCACAAGAAAAAAGCCGCAATCGCTTGCGGCTCACAGCTCGTTAAACAATATGCTTCAATGATGGCATATCAGAGAGAAGGTTTCTGAAATTGGCAAAAAGTCGCTAAAGCGTGATTACGTGCAGCCACATTCCAGGACGCTTGCTGTCCAACTCTCCGCGCTTGTAGATATCCGTTGCATTCCAGTAGCTAGACGAAGCGACGCAGTAAGCGTACATACCATAGGAGGAGTAGGGGCGATCGTTGCCATTGCTTCCTGGTATGTACTGTCCGGTTTTGAAGTTAAATTCCATCCAAGGGTCATCCACAATGAGCTTGTAGCTTAAGGTTGTGGGATCTACTTCGTAGCCAGATATCTTGACGACATGCCCGGAACGGGTAAACCAGCCATGCGTGATCAGCTGTTTTCCTTGGTCAAGATACTTGCGTACATCCATCAACGTAGCAGCATCTTCAAACTGATAATCTTTAACTCTTGGGCGCAAATACGCAGCCATCACATCAGGACTGCCAGGAGTTCCAAGGCTTTCAAGCTTTGCTCGGATGCCATATATATCTTTGTCTCCCAACACCATGCCGATCGCTGTTGATTGACATGTGCGACCATCCGGCTGAGGTATATATCCTAGCTTTCCTTGTACTATCTTCTTGATTGCTGTCTTGACTGAGTTTGGCATGGTTTGCGATCGCAGTGTTTCGCCACAATTCTAGCAACCCTTACTTCTCAAGTTGAGAAGTGGTAGTAGGATGGATGAAAATTGAGGCAAGCAAATGACAACATACATAATCACAAGAGCTAGCTTTGGCGAAAATAGACCTCCATGCGACGAGGCGGTAGAGCATATCTATTCAAGCAAAAAAGGAAACTCAACTATTCGCGTTTACACGATCGAGATTGACTCCTTGGATAGCTTAAACGCTTTTACCGCAAAGTACGGACAGATTATTGTAGAGCCAACAGCAACCTCTTCAGGGGTGGTATTCGATCTAAAACCAGAAGATAGGGCAAAGGTTGAGGGGATGCCGTCAATTATGATTTACGATTCGTGGGTGGAGTGATCAAAATCTAGCTGCAAGCCCAATTCAGTAACACTTCCCCCGCAGTTCCCGGCAAAGTCGGAACATCGAAGCTAGATTGAATCTGCGAATCGGATAGCCGAGTTAACGCCCGATCGCTACAGCTTGCTGCATAAGTTCCGTCATCTCTGCCGCCGGTCACGGCATTAGGATTAGCGCTTTGGAATCTTGCTCTGAAGACTGTTTCTGTGTTCCTTCCTGGTAGATGTCGCTGACGTACTGAGCTAGGTTTGATCAGCAACCGATCGCCGCCATCTAATTGCGCAATCTCTATCCATTCATCATCCACAGCGCTAGACTGCAAGCTTGGCAGACTTCGACTTAAATCTAACTTTTCAACCCTGCCAGATTGCGGGTTGACCCAGAAGTTTCCTTGATACTCTTGGGCGATCGCGGGACTTGTCCAACACAAGCTAACCAGCAAAACAGCTAACTTCCTCATTTCTCAATCCTCAACTTTTCTCCAGTATGCCCGTTAGAGTTGCGATTTTCGCATAATCGTCTTGACAGCAAAATGGCAATGACACGATCGAGCAAAAT
>DATNOY010001005.1:0-5980 GCA_036703495.1 Coleofasciculaceae cyanobacterium | reverse complement strand
GGGATAAAGCGGTTGTTCAAGCAGTTTTCTTTCCCAGGCGGGATTCCTAGCCATGCTGCTCCTGAAACCCCTGGCTCGATCCATGAGGGTGGGGAATTGGGCTATTCGCTGGTGCATGCCTATGGGGCCGCATTTGATAATCCTGACCTGATTGTGGCTTGTGTGATTGGCGATGGCGAAGCCGAAACTGGGCCATTAGCAACGAGTTGGCATTCCAATAAATTTCTCAATTTGGCTCGGGATGGTGGAGTTTTACCGATTCTGCATCTGAATGGCTACAAGATTGCTAACCCAACGGTACTGGCGCGGTTGCCTCACTCGGAATTGGAAAGTTTGTTTGTCGGGTATGGCTATAAGCCTTATTTTGTTGAAGGTTCTGACCCCGAAACGATGCATCAACAAATGGCAAGCACGCTGGATACGGTGATTGCCGAAATCAAAAGTCTGCAGCGTGAGGCCCGAGTCCATGGGCAGCAGCTCCGATCGCCCTTGCCCATGATTATTTTGCGATCGCCGAAAGGCTGGACTGGGCCCAAAGCGGTAGATGGTAAGAAAACGGAAGATTACTGGCGATCGCATCAGGTGCCGCTGTCGGAAATGGCCAGCCATCCAGAGCATGTGCAGCTTTTGGAAGCCTGGATGAAGAGCTATAAGCCAGAAGAATGTTTTGACCAGCAAGGCAAGCTGATTCCTGAGTTAGCCGAACTAGCGCCGGTGGGCGATCGACGGATGGGAGCTAATCCTCATGCCAATGGTGGCTTACTGCTAAAAGACCTGAATCTGCCCGATTTCCGGAGCTACGCTGTTGAGGTGTCTCATCCTGGAACCGAGATGGCCGAATCAACTCGGGTGCTGGGTCAGTTTTTGCGGGATGTGATGCAGTCCAATCTAGAGAGCCGTAACTTTCGGATGATGAGTCCGGATGAAAACAACTCCAATCGACTGAATGCCGTTTTTGAAGTCACTGATCGCGTCTCTACGGCTGAAATTTTGCCCACCGATGATCATGTTGCTCCGTCGGGGCGGGTGATGGAAGTGTTGAGTGAACATCTATGTCAGGGCTGGCTAGAAGGCTATTTGCTGACGGGGCGACATGGCTTTTTCTCCTGCTATGAAGCCTTCATTCATATTGTTGACTCGATGTTTAACCAACATGCCAAGTGGTTAGAAAGCTGCATGGATATTCCCTGGCGCAGACCGATCGCGTCTCTCAACTACTTGTTGACCTCCCATGTGTGGCGGCAAGACCACAATGGCTTTAGTCATCAAGATCCGGGTTTTCTGGATGTCGTGACCAATAAGAAAGCAAAAGTAGTTCGGGTTTATCTGCCGCCCGATGCCAATACGCTGCTTTCGGTTGCCGATCACTGTCTGCGCAGTCGTCAATATGTCAATGTGATTGTGGCAGGTAAGCAGCCAGAATTGCAGTGGCTGGATATGGATACGGCCGTTAAACACTGCACTGCCGGATTAGGAATTTGGGAATGGGCGAGCAACGACCAGGGAAGTGAACCCGATGTGGTGATGGCCTGTGCGGGAGATGTGCCAACGCTAGAAACTTTGGCTGCGGTTGATTTGCTGCGATCGCATTTCCCTGATCTGAAAATTCGGGTGGTCAATGTGGTTGATCTGATGACGCTGCAACCTCAAAACGAACATCCCCATGGTCTGTCCGACTGGGATTTTGATTCTATCTTTACCCCAGACAAACCGATTATTTTTGCCTTTCATGGCTATCCCTGGCTGATTCATCGTCTTACCTATCGACGGGCCAACCATGCCAATCTGCATGTGCGCGGTTACAAAGAGGAAGGAACGACGACGACGCCCTTTGATATGGTGGTTGTGAATGATCTCGATCGCTTTCATCTGGCGCAGGATGTGATTGACCGGGTGCCCAAACTTCGTAAGATTGGTGGCTATGTCAAACAGGAGATTCGCAACAAGTTGATTGAACATCAACACTACATCACTACCTATGGCAAAGATATGCCAGAAGTTGAGGACTGGCAGTGGCAGTATTACAGTGCAGCGTCTCAACCGGGCGCTGCCACCTCTGTTGATTCAGGGAATGCGCCGTCGCAACAAGGGGCAGAGGGCACTGCTTATTCTCGTAGTTGATCAACTTGCTCCTGGATTGCTTTACAAGAGTGCAATGTGCAACTGTAGCGCTTCGTGCTTGACTAAAACCAGACTATTTTTTGAAAGCCTCGGGAAGCGCGGCTTTCAAAAAATAGTCTGTACTGCATGCATCTAGACTGCGCGCAGTTGAGAACAGCTGTAGATCTGCCAGCGTTGCGGGATGAGTGTTTTTCCCGTCTAGACTGAGCGAGCAACCTGCTTACCTCACGGTAAATCCAGGGTCTGGAAGTAAAGTTGCATATCGCGTTCCCAGTGTTTATCATCTTTTCAACCTAATGTGTTTCAATCTGTATGCTGACGCTGCTTGAATATCTTTTGTTGGCGATTTTGATGGCCGTGAATGTTGCCATTAGCCGCTGGTTGGGACAGCAAGCCTATTCCTGGATGCCACCCCAAGCCACTGCCGAAGCACAGCGGGTTGATGCCTTATTTAGCTTTTTGGTGGCTGTAGGTGCATTCGTTTTGCTGGGATTGGTGAGTGTTATGCTCTACTCGGCTTTGTTCTTTCGAGCTCCGCCAGAAGATTTTAGTGAGGGGCACCCCATGCGCGGCAGTGCCAAGATAGAAATTGCCTGGCTGGTGGTGCCAACGCTACTGGTCTTGTGGATTTCGGTTCAGAACATTAGCATTTACGAGCAGTTGAATATTCTGGGGTTAAAACAGGTTGTTCATTTGCCTCTGGAAGAGCCTGCCAATGCGGCGACTAGCAATGATACTCCTAAACCAGCGGCTGAACAAATTAAGGTGATTGCTAAGCAATGGGTTTGGTCATTTCGCTATCCCAACAATGTGATTAGTCACGAACTCCACTTACCGGTTGATCAAAGTACTCGGCTGGATATGCATTCTGAAGATGTAATTCACGGATTTTATGTGCCTGAGTTTCGGCTAAAGCAGGACATTGTGCCTCAACGCGATATTGATCTGGTTGTTACCCCTAACCGCGTGGGCAAATACCACCTGAAAGATTCGCAATTTAGCGGGGCTGATTTTGCCCTGATGGTGGCAGATGTTTATGTGGAATCCCGGCAGGCATACCAGCAATGGTTGGTGGCAGCTGCTGATCAATCCGTCCCCAATGCACCTGCAACGACGGC
Source organism: Coleofasciculaceae cyanobacterium (assembly GCA_036703495.1). Classification (GTDB taxonomy): domain Bacteria; phylum Cyanobacteriota; class Cyanobacteriia; order Elainellales; family Elainellaceae; genus Drouetiella. The sequence goes on along the minus strand of DATNOY010001005.1, from coordinate 2,741 downwards.
TCAATTCTCTCCAAAACCTTTGATTAACAGCGGTTGGTATACAGGGGTGCCCTCTGAGCCCGCTGTTGCCGATCGCCCAGCCTATTAAGCAGGTAATTCATGACTCAACCTTCCATTGCTCTACCTGAATCTGACCAACCGCAGGGGTGGCAGCACTATCTCCGCTTCAGCACCGATCACAAAGTGATTGGGGTGCAGTACATGGTGACGACTTTCTTCTTTTTCCTGGTGGGTGGGCTGTTGGCTATGCTGGTGCGAGCTGAACTGCTGACCCCAGCTTCCAATTTGTTCGATCGCCCCCTTTACAATGCTTTGTTCACGCTGCACGGCACGGTCATGATCTTCCTCTGGATCATTCCGTTTAACGCTGGCTTGTCCAACTACCTGATCCCGCTGATGATTGGGGCCAGAGATATGGCGTTCCCTTTACTGAATGCGATCGCTTTCTGGATCATTCCCCCTGCCGGAATTTTGCTATTGTCGAGTTTTTTGTTGCCCAATGGTCCTGCTCAAGCTGGCTGGTGGTCTTACCCGCCGATTAGCTTACAAACTGCGCCGGGTCAAATTTTCAACGGTCAGTTGGTGTGGATTGTTAGCTTGATTTTGCTGGGAATTTCCTCGATCATGGGCGGGGTCAACTTCATTGTCACGATCGTCTGGATGCGGGCACCGGGGATGACGTTTTTTCGGATGCCTGTGTTTGTTTGGTCGGTGTTAAGTGCCCAAATTTTGCAGCTCTTTTGCCTGCCGTCGCTAACAGGGGCCTTGATTTTGCTGCTATTCGACCTGTCGTTTGGCACCAATATTTTTAACTCGTTTCAGAACGGCGATCCGATAATCTATCAACATCTGTTTTGGTTCTATTCTCATCCAGCGGTCTATGTGATGGCGTTGCCTGCTTTTGGTATCTTTGCTGAGGTGCTGCCTGCTTTTTCGCGCAACCCCCTGTTTGGCTATCGATCGCTAGCCTTAGCTACATTGGGCATTGCGTTAGTCAGCATTTTTGTTTGGGTCCATCATATGTTTGCTAGCGCTACGCCGGGCTGGATGCGGATGACATTCGCCGTCACCTCAGGACTGGTAGGGGTGCCGACCGGGGTGAAAGCCTTTGGCTGGACTGCCACCATTTGGCGGGGCAAGCTGCACCTGGAAACCCCCATGCTGTTTGCCATGGGCGGAGCCGCCATGTTTATTTTTGGCGGGATTACGGGCATTATGCTGTCGGCCAACTCCTTTGATTTGCATGTTAACAATACCTACTTTGTTGTTGGACACTTCCACTACATTGTGTTCAATACGATCACGATGGCTATTTATTCTGCCATTTACTTCTGGTTTCCCAAAATCACGGGTCATATGTATGCCGAGGGCTGGGGCAAGCTGCATTTCTGGCTGACGTTTCTGGGTGCAAATCTCACCTTTTTTCCGATGCATCCGCTCGGTTTGCAGGGTATGGTGCGCCGGATCGCCGCTTACGATGTGGCGTATCAAGGATGGAATGTCGTTGCCAGTCTGGGGGCTTTTTTGTTAGGTGTGTCTACGCTGCCCTTCATTGCCAATATGATTGCTTCCTGGTTGCAAGGACGCAGGGCTACGGATAATCCTTGGCGGGCCACTGGGCTGGAATGGACAACTTCCTCGCCGCCGCCGCCGGAAAACTTTGCAGAGATCCCTCAGGTAACGTTTCCTCCCTACGACTATGGCGAACCAAGAGCCTACGGTGAATCTGAGCCGCCAGACGCAACAGTGGGATGAGCATTTCTCCTCATAGCAGTCTTCATCCAGGAGGTGCGCGTGGAACCTCTGGCTGGGGCAGCCCCTCCGTCCTCATCTGAGTGTCCCTCTATCTGTCTATCTGTAAGCCCTTTCGGATGAATCCTCTGTGAGTTACTGCAAACTATGACGCGATCGCCCCGCACTTCTTCAGGTCACACTCCTCCAACCCATCTAGACGAAAGTCCGTTTGATTTAGAACGGCTGCGGCAGTGGTTTCCCCGGTGGGCCCAGCGGTTTCTCCCCAGTGGTGGGGGAACTCATGCAGACCATCATGGTAAAGGCATGTTTGGCTTCACCATTTTCCTGCTGTCGGAAAGCATTGTTTTTATTAGTTTCTTCTTTACCTATATCGTTTTGCGGTTGATGTCGCCAACCTGGCTGCCACCTGGCGTTTCTGGACCGACAGCCTCTCCATTTGTGGTGATTAACACCATTGTGCTGCTGTCCAGTAGCGGGGTGATTCAGTTAGCCGAACGGGCGCTGAGTCATCAGCACGTCAATCGGTTTCGCTGGCTGTGGCTGATCACGGCTCTCATGGGAACCTATTTTCTCATCGGTCAAGGGATAGAGTGGAGCCAGCTTGATTTTGGGCTAAGAACTGGATTAGTAGGAGCTACCTTCTATATTCTGACCGGGTTTCATGGACTGCATGTTTTGAGTGGCGTGATTTTACAGCTCATCATGCTGGGGCGATCGTTCATCCCAGGCAATTATGATCGCAGTCGGTTTGGGGTGAATGCCACAACGCTATTCTGGCACTTTGTAGATGTCATCTGGATCATTCTGTTTTCACTGCTGTACTTGTGGTAGGGCTTTATTTGAATTAGCCCAGCGACATTTGAGTGTGTATCAACCTAAGATATTGGGGTTGTCAAGGTAATCACTGGTTGCTGGCTGCATCAAATAGCGCACGAGAACGCCGCCAGGAAATGATTTTTTACAGCAGGATATATTGTAGGACGTAA
>DATNOY010001004.1:0-4033 GCA_036703495.1 Coleofasciculaceae cyanobacterium | reverse complement strand
GTTTTCACTGCTGTACTTGTGGTAGGGCTCTGTTTGACTGCATTAACCTATTACCCAGCAATATTTGAGTGTGCATCAACCTAATATCTTGGGGTTGTCAAGGTAATCACTGGATGCTGGCTGTATTAAATAACGCACGAGAACGCTGCCAGGAAATGATTTTTTACAGCAGGATATATTGCAGGACGTAAAGTAGGGTTGATTGAAAACAGTAGCGTGAAGATGACTATGAGGCTCGCTAGACAGAACAGGGTAAGCGCTAGAAGCGGATGACTGCTGACTGCAGAGGTAGTTTTTACTTGCATGAGAAATTTCCGAAAATTGTAAATTAGGTTCTAACTAGGGAAAATCTTGGCATACTCTTCTGGTGGCAAGAAAGCATCTTTAACTTGGATGGATTTAGGAATAATTTTGCTTTTGTAGAATGTGTCAGCTACCTCTTGTTGTACCGTTTGAATCTTGTTATCGACGGGCAACACCTGCCAACTGCGGCGCTGATAAACTTTTTCCAGAACATCTTCATTTACTTTGATATCTTTAGCAAACTTCTGGGCAACGGTTTTAATGTTCTGCGCAACCCAATCCCCATTCTCTTTGGTCTCTTCCAGAACTGCTTTCAACAGGACCGGTTGGTCTTTGGTAAACTGCTGCGAGGCCAAAAAATAATTGCGACGCTCACGCCCTACTTTAAGGTCTCGAATGTTGCCATTTTTCTGAGCTACGCTCAAAAAAGGATCCCAAATTGACCAGGCATCTACATCTCCTTGCTCAAAAGCGGCTCTGGCATCGGCGGGAGACAACGCCACAACTTCGACCTGATCAACTGAGAGGTTGGCATCTGCTAGAGTTCTCAACAGCAGATAATGGGCACTAGACCCTTTGGCTAGCGCAATTTTTTTGCCTTTGAGATCAGCCGGTGTCTGAATGGGTGAATCTTTGGGCACAACAATGTCCTGCGTTTCTGCCGATAAAGGGGTGACGCTAACGTAGTAGAATTGCCCCCCTGCCGCTTGAGCAAAGATGGGAGGCGCATCCCCCACTCCGCCAAAGTCAATTTTGCCAGCATTCATTGCTTCCAACATCGGCGGGCCTGAAGAAAAGAGTGACCATTCTACCGTAGCTCCCAAGCCTTTCAGCTTTTGATCGAGTTCTCCTCGAGCTCGCAGGAGATCAAGTTCGGTGGATTTTTGATAACCGATCCGAACGATGCCGTCTGGAGAGGCGCTGGGTGTAGCCGCAGAGTTAGAAGCTGTCGTAGAAGAAGCCGTGGTTGAGGTTGATGAATGGCTAGTGCAGCTTGATGCAATTAAGGGGATGCTCAAGCCCAGTAATCCAGAGAGAACGGTTCGGCGTTTGAAATGCATAGGGTGATGAAAGACTTCAGTTCAGTGGAGATTAGAGTGAAGGGTGAAGGGCTGTATTGAAACAGCCGCCATTAGACGGCAGATAGGATTGCGGATTGGTCTTGAGGATGTTCTCTTCGCCGATTGAGAATGCGATCGAGAATGCGAATCTTGAGTTCAGCAAATTGTACGCTGGCTGCATCTCTTGGACGAGGAAGTGTTACCGGTAGGTCTAACGTGATCTTCCCTTCTTCAATCACAATCACGCGATCGGCCAGGTATACTGCTTCTTCCACATCATGAGTCACTAGCAGTGCTGTAAACTGTTGCTCTTTCCAAAGAGACTCAATCAAATTCTGCATGCCAATGCGGGTCAAGGCATCGAGTGCTCCTAGCGGTTCATCGAGCAGCAGCAGTTGAGGTTGACTGACTAAAGCCCGTGCCAGAGCAACGCGCTGCCGCTGCCCCCCAGAGAGTTGCGTAATCCAATGTTTGGAGCGATCGCCCAATCCCACTTGCTGCAGCGCCCATTGCGCTTGCTGCTGCGGCTGATGTTTTAGCCCCAAAGATACGTTATCCAGCACCCGTCGCCAGGGCAGCAGGCGCGAATCTTGAAACATGACTCTGGCATGACGATTCAAACCTTGGAGCGCCTGTCCATCCATATAGATCTGTCCTTGCGTCGGTGATTCTAGACCGCCCAGGAGCCGGAGCAGGGTAGTCTTGCCACAGCCGCTTTTTCCCACAACGGCGACAAACTCCCCCGGCTTGATTTCTAAGTCAATCCCTTTCAGAACTGGGAATTGTGCAAACGCCTTGCCCAAATTCTGAATTCGCAAATGCGCTCCAAATTGCTGCCTGACTCTTTCAGCAACCATAGCTTCTAACTCCTAAATAAATGGCTGAACTCATGAACTGGCTGATGCTTCACATCGGTTGAGTTTTCAAACCGTATGCGGAGCGTCCCTGTTGAAAACTCAACAAAAAATTTGGGGATCCCTCGACGGCTAGTTCCTACTTCTGGCTGGGGTGCCAGGGCAACCACCACTGTTCCAAGACCCGCACGATGGAATCGGCCAGTTTGCCTAACAGGGCGTACAGCAGAATACTCAAGACAACCACATCGGTTTGCATGAACTCTCGGGCATTCATAGCCATATAGCCGATCCCTGAATTGGCAGCAATGGTTTCCGCCACAATCAAGGTCAGCCACATGGTGCCCAGGGCATACCGCAAACCCACCAGCATACTGGGCAACGCTCCAGGCAGAATAATTTTCCAAAACAGTTCGGGAGAACGTAGTCCGTAGACTTTTCCCATCTCTAGCAGGTTTGGATCAAGCGATCGAATTCCGTGAAAAGTATTAATGTAAATTGGGAAAAATACGCCTAGCGCTACCAGGAAAATCCGAGCGGCATCCCCAATGCCAAACCAAAGAATGACCAGCGGAATTAATGCTAGGTGAGGAATGTTGCGAATCATCTGCACAGAACTATCTAGGAAGCGTTCGGCAATGGCAGAAATACCATTGAGTAAACCCAACCCAAACCCGATGCTACCACCAATCAAAAAACCAATGAGGGCACGGTAAAGGCTAATGCCGACATTGCGCAATAGCTCGCCACTTAGGGTAAGTGTAACTGCAGCTTGCAGGATGGCTGTGGGAGCCGGCAGAATGCGGGTGCTAATGAAGCCGACTTGCGCCAGCAGTTGCCAAATCACAATCAAACCGATGGGCACTAGCCAAGGGGCAAACTGCTGCTGGGAAAGCGATCGCCAGGACAAAGCGGCTGATTTGGATGGGGCTATCTGCATAGGGCCTGATCTGTGGGAGGGTTGGGAGTTGAGCAATAGGGTAGGGATGGGTTGTAGATCATGGGGCTACTGACGGCTGCAGTGCTGCCGATACGCCCCCACATCAGCTAGCGCTGGTTGGTACCTTTTCGTTAGCCATAATTTCGCCGACCGGACTCAGCTGACGGCTGGGAGCAGGCAGCTGGATATCCACCGGCAGTTTGGGAAACAGCAGTTCGGCTACGCGATAGGCTTCTTCTAGATGGGGATAGCCTGACAGAATGAAGGTATCAATTCCTAAATCGGCATATTCCAACATGCGAGTGGCTACCGTATCGGGATCGCCCACCAAAGCAGTTCCCGCCCCCCCGCGCACCAAGCCAACCCCTGCCCACAGATTCGGGCTAATTTCTAAAGATTCCCGACTGCCGCTGTGGAGGATTTGCATTCGGCGTTGTCCTTCCGATTCAGCGCGAGCTAGAGCGGCTTGAGCGGCGGCGATCGTTTCCTCATCCAAATGCTGAATCAACCGATTAGCTGCATCCCAAGCCTCTGCTTCCGTTTCTCGGACAATCACATGCAAGCGAATGCCAAACCGCAAGGTTCTCCCCTGCTGGGCGGCCAAGTTTCGCACATCTGCAATTTTCTCAGCCACTTGAGCAGGCGGTTCTCCCCAGGTGAGATAGAGATCTACATGCTTAGCTGCGACTGCTTTGGCAGCAGCCGACGAACCGCCAAAATACAGTGGTGGATAGGGAGATTGTACGGGTGGGAAGAGCAGCTTACTGCCTTTGATGTTGAGGTGTTCTCCTGTGTAATTCACAACTTCACCCGCCATCACGTCTCGCCATACCGAGAGAAACTCGTCTGTCAGGTCGTAGCGGGCATCATGGCTG
>DATNOY010001003.1:0-10166 GCA_036703495.1 Coleofasciculaceae cyanobacterium | reverse complement strand
GTTGCTACATTGAGAAACGAGCTGGTTATCTTCGGCATTACCCTTGCTCAAAACGGCATTCTTCGGTGCATTAAGTACATCAACAAATACGGCTGTAGGAACCCCATAGGTACCATTAGCATTTTTGCTTTCAACAAAAATAGTATGACGACCTGGGCTAAGTTTAGTCGCATCAATTGTGCCAACCAAGTCTTCTGTGGGGCTGTCAAAGCTGCCGTCTGCTGCTGCTAATTCATAGGTTTTGGTGCCTGCAATCCAGGAGGGACAATCGATACTGTAGCGAGCGCCAGCAACATGGGTGGGCGTTGGCAGATCTTTGCCTTCATCCAGTCCATCGGCGTTGCTGTCGGCATAGCGTGTGCCGTCAGCTTTAGCTTTTAACAGAATTTCAGGGACAGTTCCAGATACAACCTGAGCCAGATCTGTAGACACATCCAGGGACTCTGGTGCGGATCCAGTTTGGTAAGGACGATAGACTGACTTGGCGGCATAAAACAGAGCCGGAATCACCTGAGGCGCGATCGATTTCTCAAAGTATTCGCTGGTTTCAAAGAAATCTGTTCCCAGTTCCCAGGTATAACCAGGAATGCCAAACGTGCCATAAGCCCAATCGTCTGTGGTTCCATCGGTGGGATACAGCCCGATCGCTTGATAAACGTCATAAGGTGTGCCGTTGGCATTGGTATAGTAGCCAAACTTCAGCCCCAGATTTCTCAAGCCGTCCTTATTGGGAGCCGGATCGGAGGTTGAACCCCAAGGGTAGAGAACCGTGTTACCAAAACTGTGTAAATCGATTAAAAGTCCGGTGCTATCTTCAGAAGCAGCTTGGGTTCTACTGGCACCCTGCCGATTCGGGTATAGTTTGGAGACAAAATTTTCAACAGCCTGGGTTTCCGGTTCAGACGCTGCTGCATCGCCTCGATACACCTCTGAGCTAGGATCGCCACTGGAGCCTCCCTCCACTGCTCCCCATTCAAAGGTGTGATTGCGATTCAAATCTACCCCATAGTTAGGAAAATCTGCCGGATCAGCACCCGCAGGTGGATTGGGATTTGTATTCTTGCGCCACAGATAGCCTTGTTCAGCAAATTTACGACCATCTGGGTTAACGACAGGATTGAGGTCAAGCTGAAAGTAATCGAGCAGCCAGGTTGTATCCGGATCGATGCCGTAATTGGCGACGAGCTGCTCTGCAAACCGGGTTAGCACTTCATTGGTGGAATACTCCCGCGAGTGAATTCCAGCCTCAACATAGAGCACCGGCTTGCCACCTGCAGGATGAGTCTGCTTGTTCGTTAATTCTAAAACCCGCAGGTCATAGCCATCGGCACCGCCCGGTGTCAGCTTATCGTAGCTATCGCCAATATCCAGCCAGCTAGCGATCGTCGGGTTTGCCGTCGCTAGATTTTCTAAATCAGAATAGGTTTTTTCAACAGTGCGGTAGCTGATAAACCCAGGAATTGCATGATCGGTAATGCTAGCCGTGGCATCTTTTACCTTCAGGCTGCTGTAGTCGCTATCAGCACTGCTGACACTGATCTGAATGGCGCTAGTTTGTTCATTGCCTTCCTCTATACCATCAGCGATCGCATCCACTCTAGCGGTCTGGGTAATGTTCCAGTTATCCGGTGTGAATGTGAGAGAAGCGATCGGCTTCAGCTGATTGCCATCTACCGTGAATTTGATAGTGACATCCGACGTAGGTTTGCTGTCAAGAACCAGCTTAAAATTGCGAGTATCGGGAACGTGATCTTCGCTGACTTGAGGATTGCCTAACACCGTCACGCCTGGTGTCAAAGCATTCACTACTTTGACATTGTCTATCGCCCAATATTGTGACCAGTTTCCGGTATAGCGAAAGCGGACTTGAGCATTTTTCACGCCTGCGGCTTCTTTGGAAATATCCAACCGCGTTGTTGCAGTCACATCGTCTATTTGATCTGCAACAACCTTCCACTCTTTGCCGTTATAAACTTCAACAAATGCTTCGCTACCATAGTCAGGGTCAACAATTCCTACATACTTTTGATCAAACTGTAGAAAAATTTGTGACTCACCCGACGCATCAAACACAGGGGTCTCTAGCGCCACATCTTCTTTCTGATCATTATTGGATAAAAAATCGCTGTCAAAAATGGCAGCAGGCGTAGTGAAGAAGGTAGGTAAAGGACGAGGCTTGGGGTTGTCAAACCGCCACTGATCGACTGCTGGATCTCCGGTTATCACCTCAGTTTTCCAGTCAGGGGGTGGTGTACTGCTGCTGGCATCTGAGAAATCTTCATCGATAAAGGTGTCCACTAAACTAGCAGGGTAGGCTGCCATTGCTGCTGCACTGAAAGCTAGAGGAGCAGTAATTGTTCCAATGGTCACATCTAGCAGCCAATTGACACCCTGCGCCGCGTTGCCGATCAAAGTTGAAGAAGCGGCGATCGCTCTTCCCACTAACCGCTGAAGTTGCTCGACAAAGGTTCTGCCGCGATCGCCAGCTGCCACGTTACAGCCGTAGATTAAGAGATTGGCATCCGGTGTCAAAGCGTTCTGCCATTGCTGTAAATCTTGACGGTAATCTGCTAAAGAATCGAGGCTGAAAGTATCATTCCCTAAGCTTAAATGGCCTGAACTACCGTGAGAAACAAGGTGAATACTAGAAACCTGGCTGTAATCTTTCAGCACAGTAGTAATCTGAGCGATGCCACTTGCAGCAGGATGAAGAATAAAAACTTTCGTGTCAGAAGCTACACTTGAAGTGAGACGATAAAAATCCTCAACTGCGGAATCAACAAATACAAGATTCGCAGAAAGCGTAGAAGCCAAGATTTTATTTTTCACGATGGGGGAAATCTAGATGGATGAATGTTGCTGGTTGAACAAGTTACTGTCGAAAAAAAGATCGTAGATTACCTAAAATCTAACTTAGGCAATACTTCCCGGAAAACTCTACCAAGAATTTTTCAACAAAAAAATCACCCATTTGGGTGAGTTCATGAACGTTGAGTTGGTATTAAGAAAATCGCAAATGTTATTAGAATAAATTACCAGTCTTTCGACAAAGAATTGCTTAAATTTAGTGTTGAAAGATACAGCAAAATTCCAATTTTTGGATCTTTTTGAGATCTATTTACGAAATCTATTCCAGCAATTCAAAAAACATAAAACTTTTTTCGCTTTGAACAATAAAAGGTTGGTTACGGATGTCTCTAACGAAATGGATAACGAGAGTATTTATTATTACTCCAATCCTAATGCATCTTGCTCCTACAAGCATGGCCCTCACCCCTGCAGATCAGCTTACCAATCCGATGCATTTGTTACATACCCAGCTTGAAGATCTGCCGACCGGGCAATACTATTACGAAGTGCCGGATTCTTCTGCTCGTGCAGAACGTCGGTATGTGCTGCTGCGCAAAGCGGGACATGGCGTCATTGGACTCGATCGCCGCTCAACTAGCAATATCTGCTTTCGCGGGTTTCTAGATGGCGATCGCATCCTCAATGCAGTCCAAATTTTTCCTCCTTACCATCCAGATTCTAAATGGGCATCTCAGGATGGCGAACTGATGGATTTGAGTCGCTACCAGCGAGTCGATCGCGAAATCACGGATGAGAAAACGGTCGCTTTGCAAACTTGTCTACAATTCTTTTCGCGGTAGTCAGTCCCTCGGCGTAATTAAAAACTAGATCTAAAACCCTCCGCCGTTGGCTAGTAGCAGTAGTGATCTCGTTTTCATCAAGAATTGATCTTGCTTTATGGAGATGATCCCCTTATGCGCAGGACAGGATAAACATTGATACACTAGAGGCAAGCACTTCATAACGGTAAGAGATTATGACTGTGGCGAAACCTGCATCTTTGACCCTAGAAGAGTTTCGGAAGTTACCCGAAACAGAGCCTCCCAGCCAGTACATTGGCGGTGAAATTATCCAAAAACCGATGCCGAAGACTCGTCATTCTAGGCTTCAGGGCAAGTTAATTGATGCAATTAATCAAGTCGCAGAAGCAAAGCAAATTGCTTACGCTTTTCCAGAGTTGCGCTGTACTTTTGGCGATCGTTCACTTATTCCAGATATAGCGGTATTTCGTTGGCAGTCTATTGAGCTGGATGAGAATGGAGAACCCTTAGATGATGTTCTCATCGCTCCCCACTGGGCAATTGAAATTCTTTCCCCTGATCAAAGCTCAAATCGGGTTACGGGTAATATATTGCATTGCCTAAAGTATGGTTGTCAGCTTGGTTGGTTAATTGATCCTGATGATCGTTCAATCATTATTTTTCAGCCGCAGCAGCAACCAGAGTTATTTAGTCGAGGAGATAGGTTAATTGTTTTGGAGGATATTGAGTTAGAGTTGACCGCAGATCAGGTATTTGGTTGGTTGAGAATGAAAGCAGGCTGAATAAAGCGGTCAGCCGATTAATGGCTCAATGGCTCTACCGTCCTGTCAAAAATTTTCTGTCAAGAATTTTCTGCGGGGGCTTCGACCTCACAAAAAATCTTAAGTTTGTTTTTTCAGGATGGGATATCCGGCACTTGAAAAATCGCAGACTACTACCAGCCGATCGGCGTTGGCACGATCGGCTCAATATTGGGATCATATCCGCCCACCTGATTCGTTCGCAGAATCCAAATAGAGGCACCTTGCTCCAGAAACAGCTTGGCGATCGTTTCGCTGGCCAAACGAGGCAGCAGCGTTCGCCAACTGATTACACCCATGCGGATATTTTGTAAGGCATCTTCCTCCGGACTAATGCCCAACGTGCCTTCCCCCGTTTGCCAATCAGCGCGGGCGGTACCAAACGGTAGCAGCTCGCGTCTAATGGCGGTGCCTAGCTTGACAATTTGCTGAAATCTCTGAGCTGGCTCTGAGTTGTGCAGCAGCCACTCTTGTAAATCCAGGTCAGAACTGATAGACCTCTGAATATCCTTGAGTGCCGCATAGAGCGCCTGATTGGAATCTTGGGAGCAGTTGTGAGCCGCCCCCACGTAAGTCCCTCCCATACCATCGCCAATCCGGTAGCGGGCCGTCATGGTTTCAAGCTGGGCGATCAATGTATTCAGCGCTGAGGGCTGTCCTGGCAGGGCATAGTCTTCGGTCAGCGCATCCAGTTTAATCAGGATGTCGCAAACTGGCCGCCGCCCCAGCCAGCCAAACTGGCGATCGCCCAAAAACCGATTCCAGGCAATAGTTCCAGCAATAATGCCATCGCTGTTGTGGGTATACACCTGGTAATACTCAATATCAAAACTCAGTTCATCGGCCAGCGGCTCCCGGATGACTGTCGCTACTCCATAGGCAAAATGTCCGAAGAAAAGGGGCGAACTTGCGGCTGGCTCTCGCTGCTTGCCGCCAATGCCGCCATAAACATGCAGTACCAGGGCGCGATCGCCTGCTTGCCAATCTAAGCAAGTGGGCAGGCTATTTTGGGTGGGCAGGCTGTTCTGGGCAGGCAGGCTGTTCTGGACAGGTAAAATATAGCTGGCTTCTGCCGGGCAATGGGCGGCCAGATCAAGATCCCGGACTGCTTGGGTCGCAGGACATAGCAATACCGATCGCAGCGTTCCCTTAGCGCGATCGTGCCAGGCTTGTTTCTTCAGATAGTTCCAGCCATCCGTCTCCCCCACAATAATTTGATCGGGCTGAAGGCGTAGCAACCGGCGGGGTGCTATGGATTGCACCACAAAGATGCCCGACGCATTTTTAGCGCCATAGATGTACCAACCCGCTGCATTAGCAGGCGATTTTTCAATATTGAAAAGCGTGGAGGGAAAACTGCCGTGGTGTGGGTCAAACACCACCCGGGGAAAGCAAATCGATTCTCTCAGCCCATCAAACTGCCCTGAGCCGCGATTAAAATGCACGACCCAAAATAGCTCTAGGGCTAAGTCGCGATCGCCTTGGGGGGGCACAACCGGGGCATCTGATACAGGCTCCAAAACTCGTACCAATCCATAAAATCGCCCTGTGATTTGGACGGGTTCATGGCTAATCAATAAAATGGCTGCCGCTTGCTGGAGCGGAGAATGGGCAGAAAAATTGGCAGAAGCGGGATCGAGAATTTCTATAGTGACTGGCTCTTTCAATCGCACAATCACATCGTCATGGGGTCGGGCTCCTGCCAGCGATTCTAAGGGATCCACCTGTTGCCAATGGTCGATGCGGTAAGGATGGACGTTGCCCTGGTTTTGGCTATATTTGGCATCTTCGCTAAAGTGAACATCTTTGGTAGCAGTTCGGCGGTATCGGCGCACTTGTAAGGTGTTGTTCCACCGCAAAATCACCACCTGACCCACCAACGATTGATAGGCAGGTGGGGCATGATGCACTTCCAGCCAAACGCCCTTTAAAGCGTGTCGGTGCCCACGGGTTGGTAAAATCAGCCGACCCATCCAGGGGGCGATCGCCTGATACCATTCTGGGTCAACGGATTGATTGAGTGGGTAATAGCTGGGTTGGTTAAAGCAGGCTTGCTGATAGCGTTCGTAGTTGCTGGGTTGAATCTGGGTCGTGCTTTGCCCTAAGGGCGAGTTGTCTTGAATGATGGCTGAAATCACATCCACGGTCTGCTGCAAGTGGGTGCGGCCATCGGGGAGGATAGCGCAATCGTCCAACGGCCCACCCGACGCATTGTGCCCCACCTGCTCGCCCAACGAAATAAAGCTAATTTTGCCCCGGCGCTTTGCTCGGTTCCAGTAAGACAGGGTAAACAGCTTCCACCGTCGGGGAAATAAAACCGGTCCTTCTTTTTCAACCCAATCTTTGCCGCCTACGATGTGATAAAGATGCTCTAACTCCAGAAAATTGTGATTGCCACTGATCACCCCTGCCAGCGAGATCACCTCAATCGGGATTTTTAGCGATCGCCGCAAATAAGGAGCGGCTCCCATCGCCATTTGCCCACCGCCGCTATAGCCCACTAAGGTAATCGGCAGTCCGCTGCCAGGTTGATAGCCATAGTTAATCAAGCTGTTGTAAATCACCTGGGCCGTCCCCTGGTTATAGATCGGCCCATAGCGCTGATCGGCAGCGACACAGACAATCAAGACGTTGCGGATATTAATAGTGGCGGCGATCAGCGCTCCAATGATACCGCCCCTGGGGTTCATTTGCAGGCGATCGGCCAGTCGCCAAAAGAACGCCATCAGCCGATCTTCTGTGAGGGGCTTGTTCAGGACGGAGTAGGACATAATGCCCTTAATCAGCACGATGTCATCCGGCAGCTTGAGCGCTAGCGCATCCAAAAACGTTTCGACTTCTGGCAAAGACTCGAACTGCGCTTGAGAAATACCATCTAGATAAACCACATAGCGCGTCACCTTCAGCTCCGTAGGGAAGGGTTCTACCAGGTTGCCAGGATGCTGAGTCGTCTCAATTTCATCGCCATACCAGCCTGCCCACCAGCCCAGCGCCTCCAGCGGAGCAAAGAACCCTGCTACCAAAATGGCAATCAAGGTAATGAAGATCAGGTTAATCAACAGCCACCAGGTCGTGCCAAACACAAGGTAAACCCCATGGAAAATGGCAGGTAACAGCGGCAAGATCAAAACTCCCAAGCAGGCACTGAGTCCTATTCCAAGCAACATCATAGTTTTTAGCGATATTGCCTGCGGCGATCGTCGGCTCATTGTTTTCTCCTTGCGCTGCGGCTCCCCGTACCTCAATTCTTACCGACGGCGACGAGAATTTCGAGAGGTGTCTGCCACTTGGGATACCCCCTTACTAACTAGATGCTCTAGGTCTTTAAGATTAGTGACCAGCTTGACTCCGGCAACTGTATTAGACAGCCAGCGCCCCAGACCCGCCAACGGTCGACCAACGGTTCGCTGTAATCCTTCAAAGACAACCCAGCCCACCACACCACAGCCAAAGGCCTGCCACAGCCCCAATCCTAGCGCTGTTTTTAAGCCTGCTAGAAAGCACAGAAAGCTCCAGATCGAGAGTACGGTGGAGATGGGTACACCTAGATAGGGAATGGCAACCAGAAAGCTGAAGATCAAGGGAGCATAGGATAGCCCCAGCGTCCGAATAATAGCCATTAAGACCGTCAGCTTTAGTTCACCCCGAAACAAAATCAGGCTGGCGAACCAGGTGCTGAAAGCCCAGAAGATGTAGCTAAAGGCAAAGAGAATGGCTGCAATCAAGACGCTGAGGATAAAGCGCAGCGGCTTGACTCGATTGATGAATAACACAATCCCCTGACCGATCGCCTGCGACAAGCCAGCCACAAAGGCGACGAGTAACGCTGCCTGACTGCCGCCGGACAAGGTTTGAATCTGATTAAACGCTTCAGAATTGAGGGATAGTGCTCCCCAGATCAGCTCTCCCAGGTGAACGATCGCAGTCTCAGCCATGCCAAATCGGTGATGGAACTTGCCTTAAATTTCGCACAGATTCATTAACAAATTCATTAACAGGATTCACGCTAGCATTATCTAAGTCACGCCACTCGCACTAAATTTCAGGTTATTCTTGACATGACGCACCCCAGACGGGACATGGAGAGAAGCGATGCAAACCGTGGATGAGAAGATCAGCCCCCTTGCCGGCAAGCCCGCCCCTGCGGACATCTTAATTGATGTTGCAAAATTGCTGGACGACTATTACACGACTCATCCTGATCCAGCCAATCCATTACAAAAAGTTAGCTTTGGCACCTCTGGACATCGAGGTTCTTCCACAAACGGCACGTTCAACGAAGATCACATTTTGGCCGTGTCGCAGGCGGTCGCTGAATACCGCAAAAGCAAAGGGATTGATGGCCCGCTGTACATGGGGATGGATTCGCACGCGCTGTCGCTGCCGGCCCAGAAGTCGGCACTGGAAGTGCTGGCGGCGCACGGAATTGAAGTTTTTATTGCGCCCACTGAAGGCTACGCCCAATTCACCCCGACGCCGGTTGTCTCCCATGCCATCTTGGCGTACAACCACGGCAGAACCAGTGGACTGGCTGATGGTATCATCATCACCCCTTCCCACAACCCCCCCAGCGATGGCGGTTTTAAGTACAATCCGCCTTCGGGTGGCCCGGCTGAGCCAGAGATTACCAAATGGGTGCAGGATCGCGCCAATCAGCTGCTGGCTAACAAAAATCAGGGCGTGCAGCGGATCGCTTATGAGTCAGCGCTGCGAGCTGAAACCACCCACATTCACGACTACATCACGCCCTACGTTAGCGATCTCACCAACATCATCGATATTGATGTGATTCGGGCCGCCGGCATTCGGATTGGCGCTGATCCGTTGGGTGGCTCCAATATTGCCTACTGGGAACCGATCGCCAATCACTATGGCTTAAATATCTCGTTGGTCAACCGGACGATCGACCCTACCTTCCGCTTTATGACGGTCGATTGGGACGGCAAAATCCGTATGGATTGCTCGTCGCCCTATGCCATGGCCAGCTTGGTCAAAATTAAAGACGACTACGACATTGCCTTTGGCAACGACACAGACTCCGATCGCCACGGCATTGTCACTCCCAGCGTCGGCTTGATGAACCCGAATCATTTCTTATCGGTAGCCATCTGGTATCTGTTCACGAACCGCACCGGCTGGTCAGCCCAGAGTGCGATTGGTAAGACGCTGGTCAGCAGCAACATGATCGATCGCGTCGGTAAGGAAATTGGGCGATCGGTTTGCGAAGTGCCGGTGGGCTTTAAGTGGTTTGTCTCCGGGCTACTGGATGGCTCCTTTGGCTTTGGCGGTGAAGAAAGTGCGGGCGCTTCTTTCTTGCGCAAAAACGGCACCGTTTGGACGACGGACAAAGACGGCATCATCATGGATCTGTTAGCCGCCGAGATTACGGCTCGTACCGGCTGCGATCCGGGCTTGCACTATCAAGATCTGACCGATCGCCTCGGCAAACCCTACTACAGCCGCGTGGATGCCCCCGCCGAACCGGCCCAAAAAGCCCGCCTCAGCAAGCTGTCTCCTGAAGATGTCAAGGCAGCAACTTTGGCAGGCGATAGCATAACCGCTAAGCTCACCAAAGCGCCCGGTAATGATGCGGCGATCGGCGGCTTAAAGGTAACAACCGAAAACGGCTGGTTTGCGGCCCGACCTTCTGGGACAGAAAACGTTTACAAGATCTATGCGGAAAGCTTTAAGAGTGAAGCTCATCTCGACCAGATCTTGAGCGAAGCTAGTCAGATTGTCAACGCGGCTCTGTAGC